>BTQO01000107.1:0-5268 GCA_036985915.1 Gammaproteobacteria bacterium
CAAGCGGTTCACTGGCACCAACGATTTCACCCTTGACCAGTTTACCGGCCTTGTCTTTTCCCTCGTAAACGTAAATAGTGTCTTTTTTGGCTGCTGCCGCGGCTCGTGCCATGAATTATTCTCCTAATCGAGGGTCACGCGGTTTGCTTCTTCTAAACTGGTGAGGCCTTGCATAACTTTGGCTAGCGCGGATCTCCGCAGGTCCGGAATACCTTCTTCTTTGGCCTGATCAGCCAAGGTGTAGGCGTTGGCATTCTCCATGATCAGTCGGCCCATGGCCTCTGATATCGGCATCACCTGATATATACCGACGCGTCCCTTGTATCCAGCGGCACATGAGTCGCAACCGTCAGGATTGTGCGCATAGACTTTTATACCGCCTTCAATATCTTCTTCGGTGAATCCCTCTTCAACCAATGAGTCCTTGGGGATATCAATCACCCGCTTACAGCTTTTGCACAGTCTTCTGCCAAGACGCTGGGCGATAATCAGGTTGACGGCTGATGCAATATTAAATGGCGGGATGCCCATATTGATCATTCGAGTCAAGGTTTGTGGTGCATCATTGGTGTGCAGTGTCGACATTACCATATGACCCGTTTGCGCGGCCTTGATGGCAATGGCACCTGTGCCCAGATCACGAATCTCACCAACCAGAATGATGTCCGGGTCCTGACGCAGGAAGGCCTTGAGCGCGGCCTCGAATGTCATTCCGACTTTTTCATTAATGTTGACCTGGTTGACGCCCTCAAGGTTGATTTCAACCGGGTCCTCTGCAGTTGAAATATTTCTGTCTACCGTGTTGAGAATGTTGACACCGGTATAAAGTGACACCGTTTTACCGCTACCGGTCGGTCCCGTTACAAGGATCATGCCATACGGCTTTTCCAGATTATCCAGATATAATTGTTTTTGCTCCGGGTCATAACCCAAGGCGTCGATACCCATCTTGGCACTGGAAGGATCCAGGATACGCATAACGATTTTTTCACCAAACAACGTTGGACAGGTGTTGACACGAAAATCGATGGAACGGGTTTTCGAGAGCTTGAGCTTGATACGGCCATCCTGGGGAACGCGCCGTTCAGCGGTATTCAGGCGCGACATCACTTTTAAACGAGCAGCGATTCGTGGTGACAAGGCCAAAGGTGGTGAGGCTATTTCCGACAGAACACCATCAATTCGAAAACGGACACGGTAGCGTTTTTCGTATGGTTCGAAGTGCAGGTCGGATGCACCCTTGTTGATCGCATCAAGAAGCACCTTGTTGACAAAGCGCACAACCGGTGCCTCGTCGACATCGCCACCTGTGACACCTTCATCCTCACCGCCCTCACCGGCATCGTCGGCAAAGTCGATGTTGTCCAGATCTTCGTCAAGGTCCTCCATGCTGGTGTCTTGTGCCGACATCGCCTTTTCAATGGCATCGGTCAGTTTGTCGTCTTCAACCAGCACCAGGTCTGTGGTCAGACCGGTGTGGAATTTGATTTCATCGAGTGCCTGCAGATTGGTTGGATCGGAAACGGCCACGTAGAGTCGTTTACCGCGCTTGAAAATCGGCAGGGCATGATGCTGGCGAATTAACTTTTCCTCAACCAGTCCGACGGGTGCGTCCTCAAGGCTGAGAATCGTGATGTCTACTTGCGGTGCACCAAATTCGGCTGCAGCAACCCGGGCAATCTTGGCTGCATCCAGGATTTTGTTTTCAACCAAGTGGGTGACGAAGGGCTTTTTCTTCTTTTGCGCTTCTTGGTATGCCTTGGAGGCCGTTTCCTCATCCAGCAGGCCATCGACGACAAGGCGTCGTGGCAGGCCTCCCAAGGTAATATTAGGACTCGCCGTGGCCATAGATACGCTCCCCTTACGGATCTGGTGGTTTTCTACTCAAGGATTAGTTTTCTACACCAACACCAGTTTGGCAATAGTAGTAGATAAAGCGCTGTTATCCAAGCATTTTCTATGGGCATCCATGCGTTGATCCGGCATCACCCATCAATAGATGCAGAACCTTTGGGGAAGCGGCATAATTTGCCGCTGATTTTCTTAAATATACACCCATGTCTGATATCAAGAAAGTAGTGCTGGCCTATTCGGGCGGTCTGGACACCTCAGTGATTTTGAAATGGCTGATGGACCAGTATGGCTGTGCGGTGGTGACTTTTACCGCCGATATCGGTCAGGGCGAGGAACTCGGGCCAGCCCGGGATAAGGCCAAGGCATTGGGTATCAAGGAAATCTTCATTGAAGACCTGTGCGAGACCTTTGTTCGGGACTATGTGTTTCCCATGTTTCGCGCCAATACCCTGTATGAGGGGGAATACCTGCTGGGTACGTCCATAGCGCGGCCGTTGATCGCCAAGCGACTGGTGGAGATCGCTCAACAAACGGGCGCGCAGGCGATTGCGCATGGTGCCACAGGCAAGGGCAATGACCAGGTGCGCTTCGAACTCGGCGTCAGCGCCCTGGATCCCGAAATCAGGGTGATTGCACCCTGGCGTGAGTGGGATCTTACTTCGCGTGAACGGTTGCTGGCCTATGCGCAACAGCATGACATCCCGGTCGAGATGAAAAAAGGCGGCGGTTCGCCGTATTCCATGGACGCGAACCTGCTCCATATCTCTTACGAAGGTGAGGAGCTTGAAGACCCCTGGGCTGAGCCGGATGCGGCCATGTGGCGCTGGACGGTTGCACCCGAGAGTGCTCCGGACACACCGACCAAGCTGGAACTGACATTCAGCGGTGGAGATGCGATTGCGCTGGATGGCCAGCCATTAACACCGGCCAAGCTGCTTGCACGGCTGAACGAATTCGGTGGCGCCAATGGCATCGGCCGGGCGGATATCGTTGAAAATCGCTATGTCGGCATGAAATCACGCGGATGTTACGAGACACCGGGCGGCACGATATTGCTCAAGGCGCATCGGGCCATGGAATCGATTACGCTTGATCGCGAGGTTACGCACCTCAAAGACGAGTTAATGCCGCGGTATGCGAGCCTGATTTACAACGGCTACTGGTGGAGCCCCGAACGGCACATGCTGCAGGAGATGATTGATGCCTCACAGGCACCAGTGAATGGGATCGTCAGGCTAAAATTATATAAAGGCAATGTGACCGTTGTTGGACGCATGTCGGAGCGTGATAGCCTGTTTGACCCTGATATAGCCACCTTTGAAGACGATTCAGGTGCGTATGACCAGGCGGATGCTGCCGGGTTTATCAAGCTTAACGGGCTTCGCCTTGCCATTGCTGCGCGGTTAAAAGCGCGCAATAAATAACACAAACGCTTGATTTTAAGCGCTACCAAGCCTGCGTATGCAGTTCATGAGTGCCTTGCGATCTGTTCCCTTTTGGCCATGGACCAGGCTTGGCAGGTCAATCCGCGGAACTGCGCATGATCGCCAATTACACAGTATTTACCTTGTCCGGATATTCACAGATATCGGCGATGACACATTGCTCGCAGTGTGGTTTACGTGCCGTGCACGTATAACGTCCATGCAGGATCAGCCAGTGGTGTGCATCGTGCAAATATGCCTTTGGCACAGTTTGTAATAGCTTCTTTTCAACTTCCAAAACAGTACGTCCAGGTGCCAGCCCGGTTCGGTTTGCAACCCGAAAGATATGCGTATCCACGGCAATAGTCGGTTGGCCGAATGCGGTATTTAAAATGACATTGGCTGTTTTTCGGCCCACACCGGGTAATGCTTGCAAGGATTCCCTGTCATCAGGCACCTTGCCATGATGCTGTTCTGCCAATATCCGGCATGTTCCGATGATGTTTCCGGCCTTGGTGTTAAAAAGCCCAATGGACTTTATAAATGGTTTTAATCCGGAAACGCCAAGCTTGAGCATGCTTTTGGGGGTACGTGCTTTTTGGAACAGCAGGCCCGTTGCCTTGTTTACTGATACGTCAGTCGCCTGTGCCGATAAAATAACCGAAACCAGCAACTGAAAGGGTGTGCGGTACTTTAATTCTGTGGCGGGCTTGGGGTTATTGCTCTTTAAGCGCTCAAAGAGTGCACGACGTTTGGATGCATTCATATGTTATGTACTGCCGGCTTGATTTTGGTTTGCGCCGGCACCTTAAGTGCGTTTTTCCAGTCCTGCATTAATCGTGTTCGCTGATGCAAGCATATAAACCCGGCATCATAAAGGCACCAGGTTGGTAATACCTGCCAGCAGGATACCGGGATACGCTTCAAAATGAATAGCCCATATTTTGGTTGCCGGCCCCGCCAAGCCCGACGATGCCCGCTTGGCGGATCCGCCGCCATAGGGTTTTAATAGCTGCCGTTTCAGTGGCCCTAAGAGCGATAGCTGTCTCAGGCCATGCTCCATAGGTCAGGATCGGTCTTAATCACGATACACGGTGCGCTCAGACCGGATGGATGGGCGATCGGACGTGCTTCAAGCCCGAAATCTTCCCGATGGCTAAGGCATGGAGATTGGCGCTGATGGCACCTTGTACACGGGCGATCATTTGCCTCTGAAACACTTAGGTCGCCCGGCTTGATGATGGCTTGCGCTGCCTCATCCTGATGCTGTTGCAGGGGGAAGATACGAGACTACTGCGGCATGCCCGTGTATCAGGTAAAAACAGGCGCCCTATGATACATGGACGATAGGGGCGTGGTGCGAAACCAAACCGCCCTCCCCGAAAATCCGGGGAGGGCGGGCGACGGCTTGCGCCAGTACTAAGGTCTAGACCCGGGGGACAATACCGTGGCAGATTATGGAAAGGCCGGAATGGCCGGATCAACGCCCTGGTAGTCCGCGTCGGGGTGGTGTTGGCGCACCAGCCGCGCAATTTCATCCACTCGATGTTTGGGCACATCCACCATCAACAGGACATGACCCTCATCCATGCTCTTTTGATATTCCTTGAGCTTATAGTTCGGTGTGCTTGCACCGATCAGGCCGGAAGCCCAGATACCGAAGCCGGCACCAACCAGTGTCACAATCGCCACCAGCCCGGCCCCAAAACGCGAAGAAAGCTCAGGGAACATGTAGGCGAACAATCCCATCACGAGTCCAGCGCCAGCACCAGCGCCCAGGCCAATTGCCATGCTGTGCAAGAGGTCTGTTTTTTGAAGTACCGATGCCTGATGAAGGTTGCGCATATTCGTGCCGCGTTTGCTCAGGAAATGCATATCGCGTTCGGGTATTCGTGCCAGCAACAACTCGTCTTCAACCTTGCAGGCAGTATCTACGTCTGGAAGCAGAATATAGAGCCGTCTTCTCATGCTCGTCACCTTACTATCTGTA
>BTQO01000108.1:0-5242 GCA_036985915.1 Gammaproteobacteria bacterium
TATCCCGGCACCAGCCTGAATGTACAGCCTGCCATCCTTGATCACCGCGGTGCGGATGGCGATTGCTGTATCCATATTACCGCTGAAGTCGAGATAACCAACCGCGCCTGCATATACACCACGCTTGACCGGTTCCAGTTCCTCGATGATCTCCATTGCCCGCACCTTGGGTGCACCGCTTACCGTGCCGGCAGGAAATGTTGCCCGTAAAACATCAACGGCGTGCATCCCTTTTTTGATAGTGCCGATAACATTGGAAGCGATGTGCATCACATGCGAGTAACGCTCGATTAGCATTTGTTCTGTAACTTCCACGCTGCCTGTTTCACTGACACGGCCTGCATCGTTACGTCCCAGATCGATCAGCATCAAGTGTTCGGCACGCTCCTTGGGATCAGCCAACAACTCTTCTTCAAGCGCCTGATCCTCTTCTTCACTTAATCCACGCGGCCTTGTTCCGGCAATCGGTCGTACGGTAATGGTATCGTCTTCCAGCCGGACCAGGATCTCCGGAGAGGAACCAACCACATGGAATTCTCCAAGATCGAGGTAAAACATGTAAGGCGATGGGTTGAGTCCCCGTAACGCGCGGTACACATCCAGTGGTTCTGCAGCCAATGGGATGCTCATGCGCTGCGACAACACCACCTGCATCACATCGCCATCGACAATGTACTGCTTGCACCGTCTTACGGCGTTCTCGAATTTCTCGCGGGGAAAGCCCGATTCAAAATGCGATTCCTCAACAATCGGGGCATCGATGATTGCTTCCGGATACGGCCTGCTGGCGCGTAACCGTTCTACGTACAGGTCCAGACGTTCTTGTGCCTTATCAAAGGCATCAGCCGGTTTCGGATCGACATGCAGGATGATATACAGCCGGCCGGTAAAATTATCGAACACCACGATTTCATCCGAGAGCATTAACAGAATATCCGGGGTCCCCAGCTCATCCGCTTTCGTCGACCGGCCAAGCTTAGGTTCGATGTACCGAACGGTGTCATAACCAAAATAGCCCACCAGCCCGCCACAGAATCTGGGTAACTCGGGCAATACCGGCGCCTTAAAACGCGCCTGAAAATCAGCGATAAACGCTAGCGGATCATCCGTTTCCAGGCGTTCCTGCACTTCGCCGTTCACCCGGATCGTGATGGTTTGATCATAAACCGTTAAAACGGTGCTGGCAGGTAAGCCGATAATCGAATATCGGCCCCATTTCTCGCCACCCTGGACAGATTCGAAGAAATAACTGAAGGGTCCGGCGCTGAGTTTCATATAAGCGCTCAGTGGAGTATCTAGATCCGCAAGCACCTCTCGAAAGACCGGAATACGATTAAAACCTTGCCGGGCAAGGCCGGTAAATTGTTGTTTGTTCATGACTTAGTTACCTGGATGAAATGTAAAAAAACTACTGGCACACGACAGCGCCCACGGCGGGCTTCACCATCGCCATGCAAGTAATGCTTTACACCTCTGTTCAGATAACGTGTTCATGCTGCTTGTTCCAATAGATTACGTAATTGCGCCAGTGAATCGATAATGGCGTCAGGCTCCGCAATACGTATGTCCTGACCGTGATTATAACCATAGCTGACGCATATAATCTGGAAATCAGCCGCCCGGGCCGCTTTTACATCGCTGATGGAATCACCGATCATCATCGCATCCGCGGGTTTTACACCAAGTTGATCGGCTGCATACAGCAAAGGCGCCGGGTCCGGTTTTTTCTTTTCCAGGGTATCGCCACTGACAATCAGCGAGAAATATTGGTCAATCCCGAGGTCACCAAGTAACGGTACTGTAAACCGCTCCGCCTTGTTGGTAACACTGCCTAACTTATATCCTTCCAATTTCAGGTATTCAAGCCCTTCACGCACACCGGGATACAACACGCTTCGTTGCGAGATGTTGTGGCGATAAAGATCATAAAACACCGGCAACGCTTTTGCGTATAGCGCCGCGTCCGGCTCTGTTTCCATTTCCCCTGTCAGCGCCCGCTTTACCAACCGTTCAAGGCCATTACCAACCCAGTTACGAACCTTGGCCTCGCCGTGTCTGGAAAATCCAAGCGCATGCTGCATGGCGTCGACACAAAAGGCCAAATCCGGAACGCTGTCTACCAGCGTACCGTCAACATCGATTAGCAGCATCTTCGGCCTTGAGATCATGGGGTATGCCTTCCTTGAGAGCCTACGCACAGATGCAGCCTGGGTAATGCTGGCCGCTCTTTTCCCTGGGAAAGCTTAAGGGCGCCTCTAAAAATAATTCCATCTAGGAATTATCAGCGCACGGAAAACAAACACAAGTTTCCGTTTTCCTAGTCTGTAATATTTACCTTGGCCAGTTCCTCGCGCATTGCTGTGATGACCGAATCATAGCGATTCGGATCCGAATCCTTGGCGGCACTGAATATGGCGGACCCAGCCACAAAGGTATCCGCACCCGCTTCGGCGATTTCACGGATATTGTCCACCTTCACACCGCCATCGATTTCCAGGCGAATAACACGGCCACTACCATCGATCATACGACGTACTTGGCGCAGCTTATCCAGCGTGTAGGGGATAAATTTCTGCCCACCAAAACCGGGGTTCACCGACATCAACAACACCATATCCACCAGATCCATCACATGCGTAAGGTAATCCAACGGCGTTGCCGGGTTGAATACCAGGCCGCATTTGCAACCCGACTCCTTAACCAAATTAAGCGAACGATCGACATGTTCGCTGGCTTCAGGATGGAACGTGATATAGGTTGCCCCTGCCTTGGCAAAGTCGGGAATGATCCGGTCAACCGGCTTGACCATCAGGTGGACATCGATCGGCGCCGTAATGCCATGCTTGCGCAACGCATCACAGACCAACGGCCCGATGGTGAGATTGGGCACATAGTGATTATCCATCACATCGAAGTGCACGATGTCGGCACCTGCGGCCAGAACTTTATCGACTTCATCGCCTAATGTTGCAAAGCTGGCGGATAGGATTGAGGGGGCAATATGAGGATCCTGCATAACATCACCTTAAGATTGTCGAATAACGCGGAACGGCGGATTCTACTGGATGAGACCGGTTATGATAAGCCGAAGAAAAGCAGATATTAAGAAAGTTCTGAATAATTCATCCATAAATTCTTCAGAAGCACGAAAAGTAAAAAGTGTGATTTTCACTTTTCTCACAAAATCAATCCCCTACGGGGATCGATTTTGACGGTACAGTCGCCTCCCGGCATCCTCGGCTCTGGCTTCCTGCTTCGCGCTACCTCCTACGTCCCTGTAGTCGTGCCGCTTGCGACACTTGTACATCCGTGTACATTGTCCTTGTACCGTGGAAACTTAAGAATAAATCTTAAGTTTCCTTAGCTTTACCCTAACAAATTCATGGAAATAAGGAGTCCCTGAATGAGCACCACACTGATATCGCTCGCAATCCTCGTGCATGTCCTGGCCGCGGTCATCTGGGTTGGCGGGATGTTCTTTGCCTACATGGCGCTGCGGCCGGTCGCAGCAAGCCTCCTGGAACCGCCGCTCAGATTGCAGCTATGGGCAAAGACCTTTGCGCGCTTCTTCCCCTGGGTCTGGATTAGCGTGATCAGCTTGCCCGTTAGCGGCTATTACATGGCTTATCAAACCTGGCAATCGATGGCCTTATTCCCACTCTATGTCCATGTTATGCAGGGTATCGGGATCGTTATGATCCTGATCTTCATGCATGTTTACTTTGGACCGTACCGGCGCTTGGCAAAATGCGTTGAGAGCCAGGACTGGCCGGCCGGCGGGCGCAACCTGGCGCAGATCAGGCAGTTGGTGGGGTTCAATACGATCCTGGGTCTGGCGCTTGTCGCGGTTGCCAGCGGCGGGCGGTATTTTGTGCTGTAAATCCATTGCCGGTCTGGAAAGCATGGCCCCGAACTGTATACGGATCGCTATTCAAAGTTGTAACCAAACCGGAACATATGGAAATTCATGCCGCTGTTCGGTGACTTGACCCCGCCATTGGAAAAATGCTGCAAGCGGTAGGACAGTTCCATCTGATGCTTGCGGCCAAAACGGATCCCCGCGGCCAAGCTTTCGCTAAGCTGAAATGCCGTGGATAATTGCCGGTTACCAATACTCGTCTCGGAGATAAGATGCGCACCAATTGAACCTTCAAAAAACGGCATCATGCCGCTATCAAGCGGTGCATGGCGTTGCAAGCGGAAAACCGGGGTGATGCCAATTTCGGTGATATCGCCATTGCGATTCTTGCCGTTCTTGCCGTTCCAGCGCCCCAGGTTCGCTTCCCAATAGCCACCGACAAACCACTGACCGTCGGTAAACCATGTGGTATCCCAATTCCAGCGCAAGGCGGCATTGACCAGGTTGGCGCTTTCATCGCCTCTGCCAAGATCTACTGAAAAACCATCCAGCGCATGAACGGGCAAGGCAAGAACCATGAGTCCCGTGCACAAAAGAACCCGTAACAATCTCATCAAACGTCCCCAAATGTTATTATGATTATTTAACTGGCTGGCAAAGCTAACCCAAGCGCGGGTTCATTTCAACAATCATCTAGAATCCACGCGCCTTTCTGATACTGTCATAGGCTGCTCTAATTGTATGCGTTTTCTCTGTCGCAATCTTAACCATTTCTTCAGGTAATCCACGTGCCAGTAACTTGTCAGGATGGTGTTGATTCATCAGCCTGCGGTACGCTTTTTTGATCTCGGCAACATCCGCCGTTTGGCTGACTCCAAGTGTTGCGTAGGCGTCAGACAGGCTTTGCCTGTTGTCACTTGCCGGTTGGTAGCCCGCGGCGCCCTCCGAGGCGACCCTGTCTTTGATCTGACGATATTCGAATTCACTAAACCCCAGGGCCTCAACAATCCTGCGTAGCGCATCTTCTTCTGCAGGATGCAACACGCCATCGGCATAAGCCGCGTAAAACTGGATTTCCAAAAACATGCGCATCAAATTACGACTACGATGACACTCGCGGCGAAACTGCTCCAGCGCCGCTGCAAACGGAAAATCAGCGGCTTTTCCTTCAGCAAATAATGCCATTGCGGTTTCGCGTTGCGCACCATCCAGTTGCATGCGCAGCATCACCTGGCGCGCCATATCAATTTCATCTTCACTGACTCGACCGTCACATTTCGCGATATAGCCCATGATCGAAAAAGTGGCAGTAAAGAAAGCGGCCTGGGTGCGTGCCTGATTAAACGCGCCATAAGATGCGCCTTTCACATTTGCATGACCAAG
>BTQO01000109.1:0-5151 GCA_036985915.1 Gammaproteobacteria bacterium
ACCGTCATGTGTTTGTATCCTTTGAGGTCATCGGCACCCTTGAAACAGTTTCACTGCATCTGGATGCTACTTGTTGATTTTACAATATTTTTGGATCGATAAAACCCCGTACACCCGACTACGCAGTCTTTCAAAACAGCCCCGCGATGTCAAATGATCCTGCCAGTTAAATCCTGGGGTTTGGTGCAGATTACGGGTGCCGGGGGCGTGCGCCAGTGTGCTTACCTAAGGGCACAATACGCGCTATGATCGATATATGTTCGATCCCACCATCCGGCCTTGTGCCGCCTGAAGACTTAATGCTTGGCAGGAAGCTGTATATCAAGACCCTCGGTTGCCAGATGAATGAGTACGACTCTGCCCGTATGGCGGACGTCCTCGCCGCATCGCATGGCCTGAATACGGTCGCAACACCCGAAGAGGCGGATGTGTTGCTGCTGAATACCTGTTCGATTCGGGAGAAAGCCCAGGAAAAGGTGTTTTCCCAGTTGGGACGTTGGCGCACCTTGAAGGTTGACCGTCCCGGGGTCGTGATCGGTGTGGGTGGCTGCGTGGCGAGCCAGGAAGGGGAGGCGATACAACAGCGTGCGCCCTATGTCGATATGGTGTTCGGTCCCCAGACCCTGCACCGGTTACCGGCACTGCTGGATGAGACCATCAAGGCCAGACAGGCAGTCATCGACGTATCCTTCCCGGAAATCGAAAAGTTTGACTGCCTGCCAGCACCCCGTGCCAAGGGGGCGAGTGCCTATGTTTCAATCATGGAAGGCTGCTCCAGGTACTGCACATTCTGCATAGTGCCCTATACGCGCGGGCAGGAGTTCAGTCGCCAGGTCAACGATATTATTAATGAAATCAGGCACCTGGTTGATCAGGGTGTCCGCGAGGTGACGCTCTTGGGCCAGACGGTCAATGCCTATCGGCCGGTCGATGACGATTGCGACTTCGCCTTGTTGCTGCACCATGTCAGTGCCATCACCGGGATCGAGCGGATTCGTTTCACAAGTCCGCATCCGATGGAATTTAACCAAGCCGCGGTTGAAGCGTTTGCCGAACTGCCCAAGCTCGTCAGCCATTGTCATTTGCCGGTGCAGTCAGGCGCTGACCGCATATTGCGTAAAATGAATCGCGGCCATGACGCCAGCGATTATCTGGCATTGGTGCAGGCATTGCGCCGGGCGCAGCCTGATATCAGCCTGACGTCTGATTTCATCGTCGGTTTTCCCGGTGAAACCGAAGCCGATTTTTTGGCTACCCTGAATCTGGTCGAGCAGGTCCGTTTTGATGGCGCCTACAGCTTTATATATAGCGCCCGGCCGGGCACGCCAGCCGCAGCGCTGCCCGACGATGTACCGCTTTCGGAAAAGAAACATCGACTAAGCACCCTGCAAACACGGCTGGCCGGGTTACACAGTGACTATAGCGAAGCTATGGTCGGCACGGTTCAGCGTGTGCTGGTGAAACGCACATCCAGGCGCAACACGCGCGAGCTGGCAGGAAGAACACCCAATAACCGGGTGGTGAATTTTCCAGGTTCGCCCCGCCTGATCGGGCAACTGGTTGATGTCAAAATTACCAAGGCCATGCCGAATTCGCTGCGTGGTGAATTGATCTCAGATGAACCAGGCACCCTGCCGGTGGCCTGCTGAGAACGATCATCGTGTCGATCGCACACTTGCCTGATACGCCCCTTTCTCTGGATATCGTGCTTGAGTTGGCGGACAACCAGTGTCTGGCCAGAATATGCGGTCAATTCGATGAGCATTTACGCCAGATAGAGCGCCGACTGGGTGTCGAGATCAATAACCGAGGTACCCGTTTTAAGGTGATCGGCGAGGCTGATTTCGCACGACAGGCGGTCAGTGTGCTTAAGCGTTTGTACGACGCATCAGAACACGACGAACTGAGTCCCGAGCAGGTGCATCTGTACATACAGGGGGTGATTGCCGATGATCTGGACGCGGATGAAGCCCCAACCAGCCTTCAGACGGTGCAAACACAACATGGCAAGGTGCGGCCGAGAAGCCGCAACCAGCATACGTATGTCGAAAATATTCGCAGTCATGACATTAATTTCGGTATTGGTCCTGCGGGTACCGGAAAAACCTATCTGGCTGTCAGCTGTGCCGTCGAAGCACTTGAGCGCGAACAGGTCAGTCGTTTGCTGTTGGTAAGACCAGCCGTTGAAGCGGGTGAGCGTTTGGGTTTTTTACCTGGTAATTTATCGCAGAAGATCGATCCCTACCTCAGGCCTTTATATGACGCGCTGTATGAGATGATGGGATTCGAGCGAATCTCACGTTTGATAGAGCGCAATATCATTGAAATAGCACCGCTGGCCTACATGAGAGGCAGAACCCTGAACGAAGCATTTATCATTCTGGATGAAGCTCAAAACACCACCAATGAGCAGATGAAGATGTTCCTGACGCGGATTGGTTTCGGATCAACAACCGTAATCACCGGCGATGTTACCCAGGTTGATTTACCACGCGACAAGATATCGGGACTGCGCCATGTCATTGATATATTGCACAAGGTTGACGGCATAAGCTTCACTTTTTTCAAGGCCAGGGATGTTGTTCGTCATCCTCTTGTGCAGAATATCGTGACGGCATACGAGGAGTATGAGCACAACGATCGTTCGGATGACTGAACACATCGAGGTGCAGTGCGCATCGCGGTTATCGGGACCGCCAACGGACCAGGTTGTTCGTGATTGGGTGCAAGCTGCGCTGTATGATCAATCGCAACAGGCATCGCTTGTTGTGCGGTTCGTGGATGAAGAAGAGGGACGCACGCTGAACGCGAAATTCAGGCATCATGACCATGCGACCAATGTGTTGTCGTTTCCGTATGAGGCATTGCCGGGTATTAAAACCGATGCACTGGGGGATATTGTCATATGTACACCCGTTGTGCTGCGTGAGGCTAAAGCGCAGGGTAAAGCAGCCGAGGCGCATTTTGCCCACATGGTAGTGCACGGTGTTTTGCATCTACTGGGGTATGATCATCTGGACAAACCATCTGTGCTTCGCATGGAGACATGTGAGACACGCATTCTTGCGCAACTGGGTTTTCCCGCACCCTATGAACAACCATCATCCGTGACAGATTGCGCATAAGCTATTTACATATATACCTGACCGGTTCGTGTATTCGTGATGTATTCCTGACAGTGTATAGGTCAAGCGCGGTCCCGCACCCTCAATACAACCTGATAACGTCCCTATAGATCATGCCACAAAAGCAAAAAATGTTAGATGATTCGCCGTCGTGGATTAAACGTATCAGCAAGGCGTTATCAAGGGAACCGCGCGACCGGCAACAGCTGATTAATCTGTTACGTGATGCTCAATCCCGTGCGTTGCTGGATGCCGAGGCTCTGGCGATGATTGAGGGCGCCATGCAAGTTTCTGAAATGCGGGTGCGTGACATTATGGTGCCACGCGGGCAAATGGATGTGGTTCAACGCGATGCACCTCCACGAGAGATTGTGTCTGTTATCGTCAACTCAGGACATTCACGTTTTCCGGTTATCGGTGAGGGTCGGGATGAAATTACCGGTATTGTGCTCGCAAAGGATATGCTGAAACTGTTTGCAGAAGGCATGGACGATAGTTTTGATCTAAGGGAATTTTTACGCCCCGCAGTATTTGTACCGGAAAGCAAGCGACTTAATGCAATGCTTGCTGAATTTCGCTCCAGCAGAAACCATATGGCCATCGTTGTTGATGAGTATGGCGGTATTGCCGGACTCGTCACTATTGAAGACGTGATTGAGCAAATTGTTGGCGATATTGATGATGAACACGATTACGACCATGGCGATAACATCTTCCGGCATGACGATGCTTTGTATACATTGCGTGGCCTGACCCCTATCGAGGAATTCAATGAGTACTTTAATGCCCAGTTTGGTGACGAATCTTACGATACCGTTGCAGGCCTGATACTCAAAGAACTTGGACACATGCCCCGGCGTAGCGAATTCATCACCATCGGATCATTTCGGTTTAAAGTGCTTCGTTCAGACAACCGGCGTATTTATCTATTGCAGTTGACCATTCAAGCTGCCAATCAGGCGGAATAACAATACCAGCGGCCACAGGTATTCCTGAATACATCAGGTGCATCGATACGGGACTTTGAAACCACACACACAGCAATTGATGCGTGATGCCCAGGCCCTGCTGGCGGGCCTTATTCTGCCATTCGCATTTGCACCGTTTTCATTTTGGCCGCTTGCCATTGTGTCCATGATTGGACTGTTTCATGCGTGGTCATCGGCATCACCGTTGCGTTCATTGTTGCGTGGCTGGTTGTTTGGTCTGGGCCAGTTTGGTGTTGGATTGTCGTGGCTTTATATCAGTATCGCGCAGTTCAGTCCGGTCTCCTTGTCCATTGCCATCTTTCTTAATTTTCTCATCATTGCATTTCTGGCGTTGTTTCCAGCCGTTACTGGTTATGTCACCGCGTGGGTTATCAGTAAACGCGATGGGGTAGCTGCAGGTTTGTTGATGGCTGCGCTGTGGGTGTTTGTCGAATGGTCCCGTAGCTGGATGTTCACCGGCTTCCCCTGGTTGAGTCTTGGTTACAGTCAGATCGATGGGCCACTGGCCGGTTACGCACCGCTTTTGGGTATCTACGGGGTCAGCCTTATGGTCACCCTGAGTGCTGGGCTTATTCTGGTGGCGTTTCAGGCGAAAAGAAATGCCGCTGTGATTGCTGTTGTGTGTGTTGTGCTCGTGATCGGGGGTGGTATCGCTTTGCGTGACCGGTCATGGACCATCGCTAATGAGAAACCGTTGCGGGTTGTCCTGCTCCAAGGCAACGTTGATCAGAAACTCAAATGGAAACCGGATCACCGCAAACGCATTCTTGAGTTGTATGCCGGTCTGACCGAGCTATATCTTGGATACGACCTGATCGTCTGGCCGGAAACGGCCGTCCCCGCCTTTGAAGACACCCTGCCTGAGTATCTTGATCGCTTGCGCAAAAAGGCCGTTCAGCACGGTAGTGATCTTGTGATAGGTATTCCGGTGCGCGAGACCCAGCGCAAGCGCTACTACAATGCCTTGATCAGTGTGGGTGCAAACAATGACGTCTATTACAAACGTCATCTGGTACCGTTTGGAGAATATGTCCCGT
>BTQO01000110.1:0-5133 GCA_036985915.1 Gammaproteobacteria bacterium
GCACGTTGAGGCTGTGGGAGATCGAAACCGGCCGATTCCTGCGAAGTTATAAAGGGCATACTAAATCAGTCAGCTCCTGTCTTATAACATCTGACGGCAGGAAGATTTTGTCTACAGGAGAGGACAGAACGATACGCGTTTGGGATCTGGCTACAGGAAAGTCTATCAGGGTGATTGGTGCGTTTGGCGGACATGCAGGCACTATTACCTCAATGTCAGCCAGCTATGATGGAAGCTATGTGATTACTGCCAGTAAGGACGCTACACTTAAGTTGTGGGATATATCGAATGATTACTGCATAAAAACATATCGTGAGCATACCCAACAGGTAACATCCGTTAGTATGAGTCCGGACGGTCGTTTCGCGCTCTCGGCCAGCATGGATGGCCAGATCAAATTCTGGGAACTGGAAAACGGTAGATGTTTGCAGACGCTGGCAACAGGTGAAGAATATGTCACATCAGTTGTACTATCAGCCGACAAAGGTATTGCATTATCGATTGGCGGCGAAAAAGACATCCACTCATGGGTGATAGATTGGGATCTAAAAGATACCTGTATCGAAACGAAATGGAATAAAACGTTTGGTCTGTACCTTAAGATATTTCTTTCCCGGAACACGCCAAATCATGTTCCGTTTCCCAACAAGAAGCGATTGAGTGATGGTGAGGTCACCAGGGGGTTAACAAAAAGCGGCAGGCCCGGGTGGACCGAGCAAAGCCTGATGCAATTACATTATTTGCTCGGCTGTGCCGGGTATGGCTGGATCAAGTTAGGGCGTTTGCGTTCCGAATTGTACAAGTTATCTCAGGGAATGGTGCTGGATGAAGCTGTCAACAGAGATAACACAGGAACAAGGACAGAGGTCACACATCATACACAACGAAAACATAAGACTGTGCTGGAAAGCACCGCAGATAGAATGCACTCTTTTGGGCGGAGGAAACTAAGTGATGCCGGGATTGTTGGTAACATAAAACGATTTATTGCCAGAGGCTTAATCTTTGTGGTAGCGCTTGGTGGCGCGTATATAGTATATATTTCTTACTTGTATTCTTTAGAAGAAGTGGCGATTTCACGTGCCAAAGACCTGGTACAACAGGGGTCTGATATCAACCTGGCCGGCGACAATGGGAAGACATTACTTCACGCAGCCGTTGAACAACGACAAGCAAGACTGGCAGAGTACTTGATATCAAACGGGTCCTATTTGAACGCAAGGGATTCCATAGGCTGGACACCTTTACATCGGGCAGTGAATGCAGGAGATATCAAGATTGTTAAGTTGCTGGTTGAGCATGGCGCACTTATTAATGTTTATGCTGGTTTAGATGCAATTTCACCCTTATGGTTGGCAGATGACAAAGGCTATGATGATATTAGACGATATCTACTTGAGGCCGGGAACAAACAATCTAACTAGCTGTATGCGCAAAGATAAATGAGCACTGCGTTGATATAATGATATTTGTGAGGTTTATATGCCTGCCAAGATAACACTTAAAGTCACACGTGGAAAACTAGAAGGTATGGCATTTGCGTTTAATGATAGAACCACGTGTATCGTTGGCCGGGCTCCTGATTGTAATATTAAATTGCCCGATGATAAGGCGCACAATACTATTTCGCGTTACCATTGCTTAATCGATATCAATCCACCGGCTATACGTATCAGGGACTTTGGCAGCAGAAACGGTACCTACGTCAATGGTAAAAAAATTGGCCAGCGCAATAAAGGAACGTCAACCAAGGAGGCGATTAAAGGTAATTATCCCGAGTATGATTTAAATAGTGGCGATGAAATAAAGCTCGGTGAAACCGTATTTCAAGTGGATATTGAAGCACCTGGCCAGGAGGAAACGCAGCAGGCCACCAGAAGGCGCACCTCTGAACCGTCCAGCATGCCCCATAATATCTCTGAACTATCGGGTGGAGCGCAGGATTTTGCCTGGCTTTCGGGTATAAAGGGCTATTCAGTTATTCGGGAACTGGGCAAGGGCGGTATGGGCGCAGTTTATCTGGCGGATGACCTTAATAGCGGCGAGCAGGTTGCGTTGAAGGTAATGTTGCCGCAGGTAGCCGTTAGTGAAGAAGCAAGGCAAATGTTTCTTCGTGAGACGAAAAATACGGAGGCATTGCACCATACTCATGTTGTAGAGTTAAAATACTCCGGATGTATCGATGAAATATTTTATTTCACGCTTGAGTATTGTAACCGCGGCAGTCTTTCCGATCTGATGAAACAGGAAGGAGGCTGGTTATCCGTCGATACGGCAATACCGATTTTTATCCAGGCGCTCGAGGGTCTGGAGTATGCGCACAACGTGGTGTTGCCTGATGTAAAGCAGCACGGTGGACCTGTATCTCAAGGCAGTGGCCTTGTGCATCGTGATCTGAAACCCGCCAATATTTACCTGACAGATGATGCAGGTGCCTTAGTGGCCAAGGTAGGTGATTTTGGCCTTGCCAAGGCATTTGATAGTGCAGGATTAAGCGGCCAAACCGCTACCGGTAGTGTTGCGGGTACACCTTACTACATGCCCAGGCAACAGATTCTTAATTTTAAATATTCAAAACCGGAAGTCGATGTTTGGGGCATGGCTGCAACATTTTACAAGGCCGTTACCGCTTTTCCCCCGCGCTGTTTTCCGCGAGGCCAGGATCCATGGCTTGTAGCCTTGAAGACTGCAGCTGTTCCAATTTGTGAGCGAAACGCGAAAATCCCTAAGCGCATTGCCGAGGTGATTGATGCCGCACTGATCGATAATCCTGAGATCACTTTTAAGACCGCCGCGCAACTAAAGGAGGCATTGAAGGGAGCCTTATGAGCAACGATCTTCGTTATTCGGGTTGTACTGACCAGGGTCTTGTTCGGGAACAGAACGAAGATAATTGGTGTGCGCACAAGGAACAAGGGTTATTCGTCGTGTCTGATGGTATGGGCGGGCATCGCGGCGGTGATATTGCATCAGCCATGGTTGTGAATAAGTTACCGAAGTTGATCGGCAATCACGGCGAAGAAATTCTGAAGATGGATAATGGTGAAGCTTGCGCATCAACCCGGTCAATATTGCAAACATTAAGTCATAACGTTTACCGTGCGTCACAGAGACCAGGAGGCGTGTTCGGCATGGGGGCAACGGTCGTTATGGTCTTGATCAGCCAGGGGCATTGTATTGTAGGCCACATGGGCGATAGCCGTTTGTATTTGTTGCGGGGAGATGAATTAAGCTTGATGACGCACGATCACTCGCTAGTTCAGTACCTGGTTGATGCTGGCGAGATAACGCACGAAGAAGCAATCAGGCATGAGGCCAGCGGCCAGATCAGCCAGTATGTGGGTATGTCTACTGACCCGTTACCTGATGCCAATTTTCTTTTATTGCAGAAAAACGATCGTTTGCTGCTGTGCACGGATGGGCTGACAAACCTGGTATCAGACACCGTGATCAGTTATCTGTTGCAGACCAATCCAGAGCCCGAGTCAGCGTGCCGGTCATTGCTAGACCAGGCAAATAGATCTGGCGGTAACGATAATTCCACCGCGCTGATCATTGACTGGCTGGGCGAGACACCCTGAATCGCACCGATGGCAACAGAGTAATCAACTAGCCCCTATATTGCATGAAGGATTCGATTCTCAGGGCAAAGCTGGGAAAGCAGGTTGCCTACAGGGAAGTAGGTAAGGGGCGTGAGCAGGAGCGGAAGCTTTGGGTGATCGTCCGAAAAAGCATAGCTGTAGCTATGGTTTGAGGGGGATCGCCCAAGGCCGCTCTCGCACATCCTGTGCTCCGCGGCATAAGGCCATCCATAGCCAAAATGCAAAGCCGGATTTGGTCTGAAACCGAATAGGCACAAACTGTTATTACCCACCAGACACTGCTTACAAGCGATTGAACTATTCATTACAGTACAAGGCTCATTTGAAAGGGCCGCCTTCGTGCAACATAGGGGCTAATCCCAGGCAATACATTTCTCACAGACTGTGCCCGTAACATCTTCACGCAGGTTTGCATCTCGCAAGGCCTGGAATTTCGGGCTGACCCAGGCATCTGCAAATGCCATGGTGTGTAAATCACCCATATTAAAGCGCCCATCGTGATCGAAACAGCAGGCAGACAGTGTGCCGTCGTAGGTAATATGACCTTCTGTAAATAATGACCAACATGGCAAAGGGCTGCGAAGGGCACCTATACGCCCCTGGTTGCCTGCAGTCGGTCGAGTACCCATGGCGCCTGCAGTCAGGCCGGCCTGCCCATACAATGGCAACCAGTAGTGTTGATCTACATAATCCTCGATATCCTGAACAGCTTTTTCCATGCGTATTTTTTGTTCGCCATCGTACAGGATGCTTGATGCATAGATACCGCAACGATGGCCGATTTCAGCTTCTACTTCGTCACGGATTGCCTTAGCTGCTTTCAAATTATTTATAACTTTTCGGTATTCCTTGCGTTTGACTCGCGTGATTTCATGAAATTGATCCTCATCGGAAAAATTGTAACTGAACTTCAGGCTATCCAGACCGGCTTCGATGCATGACCGTATGCGGTCTGGCGTTGCCAGTCGTCCGTTGGTTGTCAGAAAGACATAAGGGTATCCACACTCCTCCTTGGCATAACGAATCGCCTCCGGCAGTTGTTTGTACATGAAGGATTCACCCAGATAAAACAGCCCGAGTTCTTCAACACCTTCCTCGCGCATCTCTTTGGTGATCCGTGCAAAGAAATCCCAATCCATGTCGGATTTTTTGCGTAGCCGTGCGGACGATGCGCAGAAGAAGCAATTAAAATCACAGCGCGCAGTCAGTTCGATCTTGACGCTTCGCGGTATTGATGGTTTCGGAGTCCGGGCAACAGGTGGCAGGTAGGTAATGCCATCGATTCGATCAGTGATTAACGCCATAACGATTCCCATGCGGCTCTGTATTGATGGAGTGATTTTATACGCTATGGACACATAACGTTATATGACAAGGGTCAACAAAATATAACAGGAATCAGCAAAATATGACAAGAATCAGCAAATCCGCCCCTCTTTTCAGCGCTGCACTAAAATATCGACATAAAATGTGCTGTATCACGCCGCATTGGACTCGTTGAAACGATCCTGACCGGGAAAGCTCATGGCCG
>BTQO01000111.1:0-5106 GCA_036985915.1 Gammaproteobacteria bacterium
CAGTTACACCCTACCGTGAGGTGACATTAACAGCCCAGGTGCCCGGTGAGGTGTTGGAAATAGCGGGACGCGAAGGCGAGTGGTTCAAAGATGGCGATGTGCTGGTGCGAATCGATGATTCCGGTATTCTGGCGCAGCAGCGTGCAGCCGTTGCAGAGATTCAAAATGTACAGGCAGCGCTGCAAAACGCCGGCGTGCAGTACTCCAGAGAGTTGTTGGCGCCGCAATCACGCAACATCAATCGCAGTCCTGGCATGGGCCTGCCGTCCCTGTTCGATCAGTTCTTTACCCGCGGCATGGGTTCCATGTTTGGTTACTCGAACCCAAGGGTTGAGCGTTATTCCGATCTGTATCAGCAAAGAACCATGGTTAGTCAGGGACAGGCACGAATGATGCAGGCGCAGTCGAAATTGGATGAAATCAATGTCCGGTTGCGCGATACCCTGTCGGTTGCACCTTTTGAAGGGGTTATTTCGCGCAAACTGGTCGAGGTTGGAGACACCATTCAACCCGGTCAACCGCTGCTGGTATTTTCAGACATCAGTTATCTGCAAGTAACAGTCGATGTACCGGGTAGTCTTGCACCCGGTTTACACGTTGGTGATCTTGTTAAGATTACACTGGATGATTTGAACCGGACGGAAGTCGACGGCAAGGTTGTACAAAAATTCCCGGTGGCAGATCTTCAACGTCACACCATCACCGTCAAGATTGATTTACCGGAAGGTGCACCTGCTGGCGCCGGTATGTACGCCGAGGTCAGTATTCCAGACCCGACATCGCCGGTACGCAAGCTGCCCGTTATACCGAGTAGCGCCGTCATCCCGCGTGGCAGCCTGCCGGCGGTATACGTATTTAATCCCCAAAATGGTCGTAATGAGCTCCGTTATCTCAGGCTTGGTCCGAAAGTAGGCGAGGATCAGGTGAGTGTTCTTTCCGGACTACAAGATGGCGAGATAATTGTTGTTGATGAGACTGTGCGGCCTGCCTTTCAGGGTTATCGGTAATTGGCCAATGGTAACGGCTTATCGTTTAAGGATCTGAGCGAACTCAACGGTCAATCAAGAGTATGAGCACGGAAGAGGATCAACCGCGCAACACCGATCATGGTGCGGTTTCAAATAACGCTTCTAAGAAGTACGCGCCCAACGGCAATGGAGTAAACAATCTGGGCATTGCCGGGAGAATGACGCGGGCGTTTATCCATTCTCCACTCTCGCCGTTATTATTCTTTGCCATGCTGGCAATGGGCCTTATGGGCCTGTTGATAACGCCGCGACAGGAAGACCCGCAAATTTCCGTACCCATGATTGATGTCATGGTGCAATACCCCGGTGCGTCATCCGAGCAGGTTTCACGGCTGGCGATTGAACCACTGGAACGTCTCATGAGCGAGATACCCGGTGTTCGTCATGTATACGCAGCTGCAGAACACGGCCAGGGGATTGTCACAATCCGTTTCTATGTCGGTGAAGATCTGGGTGAATCCATCGTCAAGGTTCGCGACAAGATTCAGTCTAACCTGGACAAGATCCCGCCCGGTGTCATGCCGCCCTTGGTGAAACCCAAGGGGGTTGATGATGTACCCGCCGTCACGCTAACTCTGTGGTCACGCAGTGTAGACGACGGCATCCTGCGTACGCTGGCCCTGGATGTGCTGCAACGGATCAAGGAGATCAAGAATACAGGACAGGGATTTGTGGTTGGTGGCCGGGCAGAGCAGATTCGTGTTCAGGTCAGACCTGAGCGGCTGTCCGGTTTTAACATCAGCCTGGACCAGGTTGCCAATACGATTCGTACGGCCAATAGTGAGAAACGGGCCGGTTCGATAGAAACAGGCAACCAGTATTTTACGGTCTATACCGGTTCATTTCTGCGGTCTGCTCAGGACATCGCCAATCTGGTGGTAGCCACGCGAAACAATGTGCCTGTCTATGTGCGTGATGTGGCCAATGTAATACAAGCACCTGAAGAACCCAGTCAGCTGGTTTCCTATTACACAGGTCCGGAATATGCAGGCGAGGTAAAAGCCAATGGTGAGGCAGCCGTTACGATCGCGGTTGCCAAGAAGATTGGTAGTAATGGGGTCACGGTAGCAGAAGACATTCTTGAGATGGTCGATTCATTGAAATCGGGTGAGCGGCCATTAATCCCACCCAATGTTCATATAGAAGTCACGCGAAATTACGGTCAAACCGCCAACGACAAGGTTAATGACCTGATTAAAAAGTTGTTTATTGCAACTGGCGCGGTAACGTTTCTGGTGTGGATTATGCTGGGTTGGCGGCCTGCGATCGTGGTGATGCTGGTTATTCCGGTTGTTATTTTAATGACGGTCTTCAGCGCCTGGTTGCTGGGTTTTACCATTGACCGCGTCAGTTTGTTTGCTCTGATATTTTCAATCGGTATCCTGGTCGATGATGCGATTGTCGTGATCGAAAACATCTACCGACGATGGTTGGAAGCCTCAACGACAGACACTGCTACCGCTATCGATGCAGTACGTGAAGTCGGTAACCCCACAATCCTGGCCACCTTTACGGTTATTGCGGCGCTGTTACCGATGGGGTTTGTCAGCGGCTTGATGGGACCGTACATGCGTCCTATACCGGCGCTAGGTTCGGTGGCCATGCTGTTGTCCCTGTTCGCGGCCTTCATATTCACGCCCTGGCTGGCCATGTTGCTAAAGCCCGGGCTTAAATCACTGCGCGCACAAGAACAAAAGGAAGCACGTGATAACAAGCGTATCGCAGCATTATTTAACAAGACACTGGTGCCATTATTGAAAAGCCATCGCAAGGCCGGGCTATTTTTATTGTCAATGGTTGTGCTAACGGCTTTGGCCTGCTCAATGTTTCTCTTTAAGTCGGTTAAGGTAAAGATGATGCCGCTGGATAACAAACCCGAGTTTTCGGTTGTGATCAATATGCCAGCTGGTACCGCGCTTCCTGTAACAGCGAATATGGCGGCTGCTATTGCGGAACGTATTCGCGCCAAGATACCGTATGTAACCGCGTTACAAACGTATGCCGGTACGGCAAAACCATTCGACTTCAACGGAATGGTGCGTCATTACTATTTGCGCAACAAGCCATGGCAGGCAGAAGTGCAAGTGCAGTTGACGCATAAATCCGAGCGAGCCAAATCCAGTCATGAGCTTGCTGTCATGGCGCGTGAAGTTGTGCGCGAGGTCACCGATCCATTCAATGAGCAATATCTTGCCCAATACCCGCAATCGAAAGGGTTGCGGACGACCATTGTGGAAATGCCGCCAGGCCCGCCCGTGCTTCAATCCGTTGTTGCAGAAGTCTATGCACCGGATGCTGCGACGCGGCGTGCTACCGCACGCCTCATTACACGTATTTTTGAAAATACCGATGGCATGGCGGATGTCGATAACTACATGGATGATCCATATCCTGTATGGCGGTTTGAGGTGGATACAGAAAAGGCAGTACGTCGTGGTGTTGCGGTCGACACCATTAATCGAAATCTTGCCATGGCGCTGGGCGGCTACAAGCTAGGGGATGTCAAGCGCGGCAGGGTGCTTGAACCAACCTATATCGTACTTGAAATACCGCTGGCTGCACGCGCCCAGGTGGCGCGTTTAGGCAATCTGCCGATTCCCACGACCGATGGGACTGCCACGTTACCGCTGGCGGAGCTGGGCCGGTTCGTTGAAGCGATGGAAGACCCGGTTATCTACCATAAGGATCTCCGTCCCATGGAGTGGGTGGTTGGTGATGCCGTGGGTGAGCTGGCAGCACCGATTTATCCCATGCTCAAGATACAGGATGCACTCAAGGAAAATCCGGCGCCCGATGCCGCCGGTTCGACGATTACATCGACCTGGATTGGGCCGCCCGATTCCATTAACAAGCCTGCGTTTGAGTGGGGTGGCGAGTGGACCGTCACCTACGAGACTTTTCGTGACATGGGCGCCGCTTTTGCCGTAGCACTGATACTTATTTATATCCTGGTTGTTTGGGAGTTTGGTAATTTCGTGATACCGGCCATTATCATGGTGCCGATCCCGCTGACGATGCTGGGCATCGCACCGGCTCATGCCTTGTTGGGCGCCGAGTTTACGGCCACTTCGATGATAGGTTTTATTGCATTGGCCGGCATCATCGTGCGCAATTCGATTCTACTGGTTGATTTTTCAATGCACGCCGTTCGTGAGGGTATGCCGGTACACGAGGCCGTGGTGCATGCTTGCAGAGTGCGTACGCGTCCGATTTTGATCACAGCCGGTGCGCTCGTGATGGGCTCTTTTGTCATTATTACGGACTTTATCTTCCAGGGTATGGCCATCACATTAATGGCTGGTGTGCTGGTCTCGACGGTCTTGACACTGATCGTGATCCCGCTGATCTGTATGTACGCTGGCCGTTACCTGGCACCCGTGCGTCCGGGGCAACCGCCCACACCGGGTAGTGAAGGGCCGGATCGTGGACCGGTTGTGCAGCCACCACCGGCACCTGCTAGCCCGTCGAGGGGTCTGGCACGCACGGTGATGAGCACATTGGTGATGGCTTTTTATCTGGTCCGCGCCGTGTTTATTATCATTTGGCAAGGCATCAAGTCGCTTAAAGGGGCGTTTGCGGGTCTCATGCGCCGTTCACCATCGGCGGCGCCCGCACCTGTTATGACCCCCGATGGCATTAACAGCAGTCAAATATCCGAGACATCGGCCACGACACAAAGCGGGAGGTCACCCGATGTGGGTTCAGTGGTTGGTGAGAGACAACCGGTTAAGACTGCCAAGTCGCCAACAAAGGTGGCGGCCAAAGCGAGGTCCAGGACGGTTGTTAAAAGGCGAAGCGTTAAGGCAAAACAGAAAAGCACAGGAAAGAAGGTGGCATCACCGGCTATCAACAAGGTGAAAGCAAGGATCAAGGCGAGCGCCAAGCCTAAGGCGAAAACGAAGAGAGCAGGATCGTTATCGGCTGGCGCGCGCAGGAAGGCACCCAGCAGCGGCGCTGGTGTTAGCGTCGCCAAACGCGCAAGCTCGGCCATGCCGGGTGCCACAATCAAGCCGGCTGCAGGCAAGGAGCAGCCAGCCAAGAAAAAGCCGGCGGCCAAGCGCGGCAAGCAAAAACGGCG
>BTQO01000112.1:0-5067 GCA_036985915.1 Gammaproteobacteria bacterium
CCCAAAGTGTGGTCTGGGGCTTGAATGCCTTCGATCAGTGGGGCGTTGAATTGGGAAAACAGTTGGCAGGAAAAATCTTAACGGAATTAACTTCGGAATTATCCAATGAACACGATGGTTCGACCAAAGCACTAATAGAACGATATCGTTTTAGCAGCTGAAATAAGGCAAGTATAAATATTTACATAGTATGTGTTACTGGTTGACGATTCTTTATCTGATTACCTATTAAGCGCCCAAAGTACATGCTCCCGGATCAGCGGCGAAGGGTGATTACGCTTTGCTTCAAGCGCTTCGATTATCCTCCTTTCTTTAGCTGCATTGCCAAGTGCTACGGCGATATTTCTCAGCCAGCATTCATAACCGATTCGCCGAATGGCACTGCCTTTGGTTTTTTGTAAAAACGTTTCTTCGGTCCAGGAAAAGAGCTCAATGAGTGTTGCGGTATCAAGCTTATGCTTCGGATAAAAATCCTGTTCCTGTGTTGGCTGGGCGTATTTATTCCATGGGCAGACCAGTTGGCAATCGTCGCAACCGAAGATGCGGTTACCTATGAACGGCCGTAAATGTTCAGGTATTGATCCGCGCAGTTCGATGGTGAGGTAGGAAATACACAACCGTGCATCGAGTTGATAGGGTGAAATAATCGCGTTAGTAGGGCAAACATCGATACATGCCTGACAACTGCCGCAATGATTCTGTGCCAGGCCATCCGTGGGTAAGGGGAGATCGGTATAAATTTCTCCGAGGAAAAACCAGGAACCCGCTTTTTTATTGATCAGGTTGGTGTGCTTGCCGATCCAGCCGAGCCCTGCCTTTTCGGCCAGTGGTTTTTCCATGACCGGTGCGCTGTCGGTAAACACGCGATAACTGAACGGGCCGGTTGCCCGGGCAATCTTGCCAGCCAATTTCTGCAATCGGCTGCGGATCAGCTTGTGGTAATCGCGTCCCAATGCATAACGCGATACATAACCGAGCGTGTGGTCATTTAATACTTCCCCGGCATCACGTGATTGCCCGCTCAGGTAGTCCATCCGTGCGGTGATAACGCGGTGCGTGCCGGCCACCAGTAATTCAGGCCGGCAGCGCTTGATGCCATGGTTGCTCATGTAGCGCATCTCACCGTGATAATCATGGTCGAGCCAGTCGATTAAATACCGCTCTGCCGTCGATAGTTTAATACCGGTAATGCCGATCTGCTGGAATCCCAGGTCTTTGCCCCATTGCCGAATGCGGCTAACCAGGTCTGCGTAATCAACGGCCGCGTCGCGCATGTCGGGCATAAGGTGTACGTTATAAAGGCAAGTTGTGATGTGAATTGTATAATCCTCAAGTATGTCAGCATGGACCAAAAATCTTTATAGCGCAGCACAGGTACGGGAAATCGACCGTATTGCCATTGAGGATGAAGGCATACCCGCATATAGCTTGATGTGCCGTGCGGGTGCCGCCGCCTATAGCGCCTTGCGTGCATATTGGTTGAGGGTGCATCGCCTGGTGGTCGTGTGCGGACCCGGCAATAACGGGGGTGATGGGTATGTACTGGCGCGACTGGCAATGCAGGATGGTCTGGCTGTGAAGCTTGTTCAAGTGGGCGAGGAATCAAGGCTTAATGGGGCTGCCCGGCAAGCAGCTGATGAATTTCATGCGGTTGGGGGCCAGACCCTGTGCTGGAATGAATCCTTGCTTCGTGATGCCGATGTGGTCGTCGATGGCCTGTTTGGCACCGGGCTTGACCGTCCACTGAATCATCCCATCCTTGAGGTTGCAAAAGCGATGAATAAAAGCACGATACCCGTGCTGGCACTGGATATACCCAGCGGTCTGCATGCCGATACCGGCCAGGTACTGGGCGCTGCCGTGAACGCCGAGCTTACGGTCACGTTCATTGCCCGCAAGCTGGGCCTGTATACCGGCGAGGGGCCAGAACTCAGCGGATCGATCATGCTGGCCAGTCTGGAGGTCCCGGAGCGTGTGACGGCCAGGCTTGAGCCCATGGCCCGTGTGCTCGACCCGATAATGATTGAACAAGCACTGCCGCCCAGGCCGCGTACCGTGCACAAGGGTGACCATGGCCGAGTGCTCATCGTGGGCGGTAATCATGGCATGCCGGGGGCCGCGTGCCTTACGGCAATCGCAGCCGCACGCACCGGTGCCGGTATCGTCGAGGTGGTGACCCGGCCGGCGCATGTTGCGGTCATCGTTTCGGCGCAACCGGAGTTACTGGTGCGGGGCGTTATGGCGGCCGGCGAAGCAGCTCAGGCGATCAAGGCCGCGGATATCGTGGCGATCGGACCGGGATTGGGCACCGACCGTTGGGCAAGCGCATTGCTGGGGCGTGTTTTGGATACGGATAAACCGGCTGTGTGGGACGCCGATGCTCTTAACCTGCTGGCACGGGACCCGGTCCGTCGCGATGACTGGATTCTGACCCCGCATCCCGGTGAGGCGGCCCGCCTCCTGGGTGTGACGCCGCGCGAGATTCAGAACGATCGCTATGGGGCCGTGATTAAACTGCATCAGCGTTATGGGGGTGTGGTGGTGTTAAAAGGTGCCGGGACGTTGGTCACTGATGGCCAGGGACCCACCGCGGTATGCTCTGCAGGTAATCCGGGGATGGCCTCGGGCGGCATGGGCGATGTATTAACCGGCGTGATCGCAGCCTTGGTTGCACAGGGTTTGTCTTTAGGCCAGGCAGCCCGGATGGGTGTGCTCATTCATGCCCACGCCGCCGACCAGGCAGCCCGGGATGGCGAGCGGGGTCTATTGGCCACGGATCTCTTGCCCTTCGTGCGCGCCTTGGTCAACCCGAAACACGATGGCTGAACACTTCCTGGCCGATGAGGCCGAGACCCGTGCCGCCGGTACCCGATTGGCCAACCACCTTCGGGAACGATCATGGGTGATCTACCTCAAGGGTCAGCTGGGTGCCGGCAAGACGACGTTTGCCAGAGGGTTACTGGCGGGTCTGGGTCACACGGGCAAGGTTAAAAGTCCCAGCTTTACGCTACTGGAACCGTATACCCTCGAGCACTGGGATGTCTTTCACCTGGACCTGTATCGCCTGGTAGACCCGGAGGAAGTAGCCTTCCTCGGGCTAAGAGATTTAAGCGCAGGACAGCATTCAATTGTGCTGGTGGAGTGGCCTGAGCATGGTCAGGGGTGGCTGCCGGCCGCAGACCTGCTGGTGACCCTGATCCCGCAGGACGAGGGCCGAATGCTCCACATCCAGGCTGAAAGCGCCCTCGGGCGCGAGGCACTCAAACCTGAAGTCTAAAACCCGGGCGCAAGCCGTCCACGGTCTGATGGCGCACCCAAAGCCTCGATTCACCGTGCAGGTTGAGTGCATGCGTCATGCCGTGTTAGGGCCATATTCTCATGATCAACGTTAGGTATCACGTCTATCTTATGGATTTTATTGATAATTAGACTTGAAATTAATCAAAATTCATGTATACATTAAGCGTCGTGGACATGCCTTTAGCCTAATTTTAGGAATAACAATGCGCCTGGTATGGGTACCCTACATAATTCTGATCAGCGGCCTCGTGCATGCCGGCCCTGCGAGCGTGGACAACGTTCGTGTGTGGGCGGCACCTGACCACACTCGAGTGGTCTTTGATGTCAGTAGCCCGGTTGAGCACCGGCTGTTTACGTTGCGAAATCCCGATCGCGTGGTGATTGATGTCAGTAACGCGACTCGTGGCGAGTCTTTGGGGGGGATTACCAATATTGGACTCGTGGAACGTGTGCGTACCGGGATCAACAAGGACAAAGCATTGCGTATCGTGCTCGATCTAAAAGGCGATGTGAAACCAAAAAGTTTCCTGTTGCGCCCAAATGGGCAATATGGTCACCGTCTGGTGATTGATTTATGGGAGGCTGGGGGTAAAAAGGCGCAACCGGTAAAAACGGCAAAACAAATTGAGAAAGCCGGTCCGCGTAAGGTCGTGGTGGCCATTGATGCCGGGCATGGGGGTGAAGACCCCGGTGCAAGGGGCGCCAGCGGCCTTAGGGAAAAGTATATTACCTTGGCGATAGCAAGGAAGCTCGCCCTTCTTGTTAACCAACAGCGTGGCATGAAGGCTGTATTGTTGCGTGACGGTGACTATTATCTGGGACTCAGGTCGCGCATGGCCATGGCCAGAGAAAATCATGCCGATGTCTTTATTTCCATTCATGCCGATGCCTTTCGCGATAGCCGCGTGAACGGCTCATCCGTGTATATGCTGTCCGAGCGCGGGGCCTCATCTGAAGCAGCCAAATGGCTGGCTGACAAGGAGAATTCATCGGATCTGATTGGTGGTGTCAGCGGTGGTGTTAGCCTGGATGACAAGGATGCGTTGTTGCGGTCTGTGCTTTTGGATTTGTCGCAGAATGCAACGCTGGAAGCCAGCGCCTGGCTGGCACATGATGTACTCGAAGGGCTGAAAATAGTCGGTAAGGTACATAAAAGGCGTGTGGAGCGGGCAGGGTTTGCGGTGCTCAAATCGCCCGATATTCCCTCCATACTTGTCGAGACCGCGTTTATCTCCAATCCAAAGGAAGAAAGGCGCCTGCGTAACAAGTCACATCAGAATAAACTTGCCCAGTCCATATTAAATGGTGTGAAGACGTATCTGAAACGTTATCCGCCACCCGGTACCCGTTTTGCACGGAGCGCTCAGCAAGTGGCACAAGGTTCGGTCAAGTAAATTACAGGATCACGCCGTTTATGGATTAGTGCCCTGATTGCGCGCGGTGCACCTGATGTTAATCATGCGTGTGTCGCATTCCACTATCCAATCTGATCGTATGCATTGCCGCTGTACGTACATGATGTAACTGCAGACGAGTGTTATATGCCGATCAGCCGCAACAAATATCCAGCTAATACGCATCATTTACCTTCTTGTGTTTTGCTGATGGGACCAACTGCTTCTGGCAAGACGGCCATTGCTTGTGAACTGGTGCGTAGATATCCGATGGAGATCATCAGCGTCGATTCTGTGATGGTTTATAAGGGCATGGATATTGGATCGGCCAAACCAGACCCTGAGACAAGGCGCAGTGCGCCACATCGCTTGC
>BTQO01000113.1:0-5053 GCA_036985915.1 Gammaproteobacteria bacterium
CCTGGATCCAGCTTCAGCACTGATCGAAATTGATGCGCCGCATCACGTTGATCGCCGCGCCTTTGGGCCTGTACACCCAAACGGTATATCGCCTCCAGCTTGTCTTGTGGATTAACAATGCGCGGTACAATAGTCATCTGAGCCGGACTACCCGCAATCGGATCATTAACCGGGCTTTGCTTCACGGGTTGCCGGGCACCTGGTTCCGTTCTGGTGTGCGTAGCACCGCCGGCATACTCGGCAACTTCATCGCTATTTCCAGCGACGACATCCGCCATCAGCGTGCTATCGATCGATAAGGTACGCGCACCCAACCCGTCATTGGCTTGATATTCATGGTTCGCAGGTGTTGAAGCGCTGATCTTCGAATATTCCTTGGGCCGTTCTGGCGCGCTCAGCGGTGTACCCGCATGGCTTTGATAAGACGCTTCGCCATCGTATTCAGGGGCTTGTGATACAGATACGGCAGTCAACTCTGGCAACACCGGCAAATCCCGGCTCATCGTCAAAACCGCCATGGGCGTCGTCACCACAGCCTGTTCGGTTAATGTCACATCCTCTTTAACTGCGTATGTTTGTTGCAGTGCGCCTGTGCCCATAAACCAGGTCACCAACAGCAGTGCCCCAATAACCGATACGGCCAACACCAACCATGCGGCCGGTTTCAGCTTAAGCCCATACAATGGGGCATCAATTGCGTTCACCGTGGACAATGCAGGCACGGTCTCGGGACGTCTACGATCCTCAAGATCACGCAACATCTGATTGATGACGCTCATCGTGTTAATCCGCTTCAGGTATGAAAGAGCAGCTTCATGAAACGCAACCGCCAGTCAAGATGAGCGCCTTCCGTGTCGCGGATAGCCAGCCGTGCCTGTGGTCTACCCACTTGATAGGTGCCTTTGCCAAAACCCAGCATCAGGCTCTTATGGGCCAGGACATTCACCAGCCGCGGGATGCCGCGGCTGGCATGATGAATGTCCTTCACTGCGCGTTGCGTAAAAAGCGGTGACCCCTTATAGCCGGCAACGCGCAAACGATAATCAATATAGGCGGCTACATTGCGTTGGCCCATGGGTGTTAGTTCATATGAAAAGGTAATGCGTTGCTTGAGTTGTCGAACAGCCGGATTCTTCAGCCTGATATCAAGCTCGGGTTGACCAAATAGCACCACCTGCAACAGCTTGCGTTTCTCTGTCTCCAGATTTGTTAATAACCTCAACGCCTCAAGAGAATCCTGCGGTAACGCTTGCGCTTCATCAAGACACAGCACGGCCCGTTTGCCGCTGGCATTGAGCGCCACCAGCTTGCTGGTAATTAACTGCAGCAGTTCATGTTGGGTGATATTGCGTGGAAATCTAAGACCAAGCTCTTCTGCAAGCGCCATGCGCAACGTTTCAGGTGTCAGGAACGGATTGGGTATATATGCAGTAACAAACTTGTCACCAAGCATATTCAGCAGTTTACGGCAAAGCAAGGTCTTGCCGGTGCCCACCTCGCCTGTAATCTTGATAAACCCTTCGCCTGCACGCAATGCAACGACCAGCACATTCAGCGCTTCATGGTGACTGGCGAGTTTAAAAAAGAAACTGGTATCCGGTGTAATTCGGAATGGTAAGTCCTTCAAGCCATAATGTTCGAGATACACGCCACAACCTCCATGGTCATGCTATTGCCCGGTTGTTGCCCGAGGCCTTTCTGCCTGATTGCCAAATACCGGCTCACGGTCACTGTAACGAAATCCACGATTAATTTTCTGGATACGGTCTTTGGTGCCCTCTATTGACTGTTGCCAGCTATCGTCATTGACCACGATTGGTTTTAACAAGATGACCAGTTCGCTTTTAACGCCAAATTGCTTGGTGTGACGGAAGGCAGAACCTACGAACGGGAGATCGCCCAGCCCAGGCGTCGATGCATGGTCTTCACGCACCTTATTCTGCATCAGGCCGCCGATCACAATAATCTGGCCACTGCGGGCACGGACAATGCTGTCTGATTCACGCACCGTACTACGCGCCAGAGCCAGCGTTGCCGTATCCTGGCCACCATTAACGGGGATTTCGCGTGGCGAGCTTGTAACCTCGCTGATCTTGGGATGCACATGCAGCGTAATCATCCCTTGCGCATCAATCTGCGGCGTGACATCAAGGGCTATACCGGAAAAAAACGGTGTGAATCTAACATTCACAGTGGTTGTAGCGTTTGCCGCACTCGATATCACATTACTTCCAACATTCGTAACAAAGAATTCATCGGAACCCACCTTGATCACCGCTTTCTGGTTATTTAGCGTAGCAACACGGGGGCTGGACAATACATTGACACTACCCTGGCCTTCCAGTAGATCGATAAAGGCAACAAAATCATTTAAGTTGAGTGCCAGCGAAAACACACCGTTGAAGGTAGCTGAATCAAGTGCATTCACAAGTGCGCCCGGGTTACCCGCAGTGGCTACCGGGAAATCAACGCCCGGTGAGGCATTTTGTAGTGAGGAACCGCTGATAAAACCGGTGTCACTGGTAAACAAATTACGCCCTCGCCGCTGGGAGCCCAACACAAACTTGTTTCTGCCCGCCTCAATAATGCCGGCCCAGTTAATCCCGGACTGGAACTGATCATTCAGGATTACTTCTATTATTTTTGCTTCCAGAATGACCTGGCGATTAAGATTCTCCTGCGTTGCAGCCAAAAAGGCTTCGACTTCCCTTAATTCCGCGGGTAACGCCCTTACGACCAGCAAACCCGTTTGCGGGTTGACGATGACGCTCCTGCCCTGGCCGCTGCCAACAATGGCTGTTACCGCCGTTCTAAGTTCAGTCCAGAAATCGGACAGGGTTTCGGTCTCAATCTCACTGCTGTTGACGGTTAGACTCTTGTTAGTGGTCAGTGTCCCGCTTTGCGCGCCGGACTGCGAGATCTCGCCAGAGCTTACGCGGGTTTTGGAGCTACCCGTCCGGATAATATTCAGGTAATTAACCTGAAAGATTCGTGATTTCAGCCTGATTGGCAATACACGGAAGGCGATAGGGGTTTCTTCATACTCATAACCATAGACCTGATTTACGGTCTCCATCACGTCGCGGAGGGTCACGTTCTTAAGCGTCAAGGATAGATTGCCGGTGACATCCGGGTGCACGACCATATTGTACTCGGTGTCCTGTACCAGCCCCATAAAAAATTCACGTGCCGGAACAGAAGAAACAGCGATGTCGAACCGGGTTTCAGGCTTGCTTACCGGGTGCTCTGCAAGTCCGGTCACCAAAGGCGGTAACAGCGCGGCCGTCACCTCGGGCGGTGGCGATTGATCGCCTAGTGCGCCTTCCTGAAGTACTGCATTAATGTCTTTGGATACATCACCACGGCGATCGGGTAGGTTCTCACACGACCCCAGCAACAGACTGGTTATAATCAATGCAAGATGTATGAGTGTTGGTGATTTATTCATGGTGTGGTCTCTTTTCGGACGCTTGGTATTTTACCCAGCGCAGGCACCAGTGTAATTGTAAACCGTTTGGAGTTTTCCTCCATTTCCACAACACCAGGACCTATCCTGGTAATCCTCGCCCCACCAATCGTATCACCCACACTATGCGCTTGATCATTAATCACAGCGATCGTTCTTTGAGGTGCAATCATCGTTGACTGCAACACCCACCCGGACTGCAACACATCTGCTCTCGATAATACATTACCCATGTCTATGAACGTTGACGGACGCATCGGATCGCTCATTTGTGCCAACGTGGTACCGGCTAACAGAAGGCTGCCCGCAACCAGGATGCTACTTGCCATCATCCTGCTCATACACCAATCCAGCCTTGCTGTAGACTGAGCGTATGCACGTCAATCCTGATACGTGCCTGCGGATAGTCTTGCATCGTTATACGCAAACCGTCCCAATAAAACTGCCAGGGCAACTCTTCCAGGGCTTTTAGGTAATTGAGCGTGCTAAAGTAGCTGCCCTCAACAACGAGTTCCATCCCATGGATATAAATGCCGCCTTGTTGTTGGTTATTCCCTTGTTTCTTGCTGCCAACTTTGCTCTTATCGAACTGCAATAAAGGTTTCGACGGCCGGCTGTTGATGCTTACCAGTCGAAGGTCGGTCTCTTGCGTCAGGATAGTCTCCAGTAAACGGGCCATCTCGGAAGGGGGCACAACGCCACCGGCCTGACGCGCAATACGCTCATCCAACTCATTAATTTCCGCCTTGATTGCCTTGACCTGGCGCCGCGTCTCAATATTCGGATCCTTTTTGCCGCGAACAATAATACTTTCAGCCTTCTTGGTCAGCTGCTTGACCTCGGTTTTTTGCGCATTCAACTCCTTCTGGGCAGCCGCCTGTCTCAGGGTAAACGGCTCATAAAGTGCCACCTGCCAGATCACCAATAATACCGCAATGACCGCCAGTATAACCGCCGACCGCTCACGCAACGTCATCGCGTCAATTCGCTCGGCGAGTTTATCGATATACTCGTTCATTTGGCCGGCCTGGAATTCAGCGTGAAGTCAATCCATTGCCCGGATTGCTCGGAACGCCGCATTTCAAAAACATAAAACTCACGCCCGGCATAGGCCTTTTCAGCTGCAAGCTTTTGTAAATATTGCGGCACCAACTCGGCACGCAACGCACTACCATCCAAAGAAAGTGACGTGCCGCCGCTGGCAAGTTGAATGTCGGACAACCAAAGACCCGCGACATGTTGACGTGCGAGGCCTGTCATGTGACCGGAAAATCCCGTGCGGTTACCGTACGCTTCGCCCGTTAGTGCCTCCAGGGTACGTCGCTTTTGATCTCTGAGGGTCGTCAAGGAGGCCAGCTGCTGTTCCAATAGCACGTTTTTCTTGCGCACGGGAAAACGCCTGGCCAAATCGGCGATTTGCTGTAATCGGCTATCTTTTTGCTGGCTAAACTCTTCGATACTTCCTCTTATGGCACGTTCCTGCCACATCGACCAGAACGTAATCAGCGTCAGCCCCGCCAGAATGGCCAGGCATGTTTGCCCCATGGCAATGGCTGAAAACACCTTTTTTTCCTTGCGGAAAATGGG
>BTQO01000114.1:0-4955 GCA_036985915.1 Gammaproteobacteria bacterium
GGCGAATACGATCAGGATAACCGTACCGATGCCTCCGTTGGTATTGCTGGTTCTACTAGTGGTAAAGGTACTAATACCGATTACCTGGCCGTCGGCCTGATCCACAAGTTCAGCAAGCGCACCCGCGTATTCGGTGGTTATGCCCGTAGCAACACCAACATGGGTACCGATGATATTGCAGCAGGTGTCGGCGTCACAATAACCGGTCTAACTTCAGGTACCGGCAGTTTTGATCGCGATGTCTGGACCCTCGGTCTGCGCCACGACTTTTAAAGTTGGTCTAACAACATAAATGCTGTACCTTTGAAACGGGGCCTTCGGGCCCCGTTTTTTATAGTCAGACAAAATCCAACCAAATACCATCCGGTTTCTGCCGGCTGACCGGACAATCGGGAAACCATGGGGAGCGGCCCGGCCCAATCGTCCAGCGCCATTCCGGTGGATGCGGTATCCAGACATGAGATGCTTTACCTAGGCATGATCTGAGGTGAATGTTGGTGTTACTTACAGCGTAGTAGTCATCGAGAAGATCTAGCAAGGCGAGCATTCGAGCGAGATCATCGTTGAGGGCATCCATGTCGTGTACCGGTTTTCCCAGGGTTTTGGCCAGTTTATCGACCTCGCCTGGCGCAGGGGATCTTTGCAGCGACAAAAATGTGGCTTTCAGATGGCCGATTTCACGTGCGATATGTTTGTAGGTTACTTCCTTGTACAGTGGTACATAGCTCATTGTGGTTGCCAGTTGTGGTGGTGTGCCTGCGCCCCAGGTAATACCGATATAAGGTGGTTTGCCCAGCAAACGTAGTTGTAGTTTCAACTCAGTAACATGATCCGAGAGCGGCGTCAGGTGCAAAGAGCCGGGAATCTGCGCCACATCGGCCATACCGGTGACGTAGGGAAGGTCTCCGGACATGATGGCAAAGCCCGGTGGCCTGGGATGTGTCGGTTCGTCATTAAAGGAGAAAACGCTGTCAAATACCGCACATAATTTTAGAATAGGTGTAATTTTTGGATTGCACAGCAAGCTAAGTTGAGCGCCGCGTTCCTTGAGTTGTGGTGCGAAGCGCAGGAAAAAAAGCTGGTCACCGATGCCCTGCTCACCGACGAGCAAAATATGTTTGTTATCGAGCTTATCTGGTAGTCGTTTCATGTACCGTGGTACATGAGTTGGTATATACGAGAGTTCCGGACTTCCTTGATGTGTATGCGTTAGATAGAGTTCCCAGCCCCGGGTAAATTCAAGCATCCTCAAGTGAAGACCAGCCAGGAAGGTGGCGTCTGCATCTCGATCCTTATCAAGCGACCAATATTTTTCAGCTGCAATAATCGCATCATCAAAACGTCCTTTATTATCGAATACCTGGCTTAATACGTAATAACCGAAGCATGATTCCGGCTCCAATGCGATGCCTTTTTTACAGTGATCTTCAGCTTCATCGAGCCTCTGGGTTTCAGTTAGAATTGCCGCAAGCGCCACATGCGCATCAGCACTATCTGGTTCCAGTTCGAGGGCGCGATTTGCATGTTGCAGGGCTGCATCAAAATCCAGCAGGAGGCATAGTGATTTCGAGATACTAATATGTGCTTCGGTGTTATCAGGATTGAGCGCAATTGCCTTGAGATACGTATTGACGGAATCTTCCAGTTTTCTTTCCCTTTGGAGTGCATTGCCGAGATTGATATAGGCTTTTGTGTATCCAGGATTAATGGATATTGCTTTTTTGTAATGCTCAGAGGCCTTGTCGTAGTTCTTTATAGCTGCCTCGCAGGCGCCCAGATTGACATGTAGTTCCGGTGAGTCCGGCTCAATTTCAAGTGCAGTTGTAAAACACCGCATCGCTTCATCATATTGCTCCAGCTCACGATAGGCGTTGCCGAGATTGACCTGTGCTTCAAGGGACATTGGATCAAGACGGGCCGCTTTTTCAAATGACTGCACGGCCTCTTCCAGCTTTCCTGTTTTCGCCAGCAGGATGCCCAGATTGCTATGGGCGTCGGCAAAGGCGGGTGCCAGCTTGGTGACCTTTTTTAAATGCCGTTCGGCTTCTTCAAAGCGCTTGGTATTTAGATAAATGAGCGCCAGCAGATGCAGTGCATCGACATTTCTGGGTTGCCGTTTAAGGACGTTTTGGTAGCACGCCTCGGCCTCATCCAGTCGCCCGGCATTAAACAGCGCGAGCCCATCCTGCATCAGTTGATTGATATTTTGATCGCGGGGCATCGGCAACTGCCTATACCAAGATTAAGGTAACCGAAAGATCTGTTATGCCGTCAGGGTTTTGGGCCCTTGTGCTGTGCCGAGGATCAACACATCGGCAGGGTCAATGGCGAACAGGCCTACGGTGACGACGCCCGGTATATTGTTGATGTCCGCTTCCAGTGTTGGCGGGTCGAGTATTTCCAGCCCACTGACATCAAGAATCGCATTACCGTTGTCGGTCGTAAACCCTTCTCTTAGCATTGGCACGCCACCATGCGCCACCAGTTTACGCGCAACATGACTTCTCGCCATGGGGATGACCTCAACGGGCAGCGGGAACGTGCCGAGTATATCGACCAGCTTGCCTTCATCGGCGATGCACACGAACTTATTGCTTGCGGCCGCGATAATCTTTTCCCGCGTAAGCGCACCACCACCGCCCTTGATCAGGCGCAGGTGTTTGTCGGATTCATCGGCGCCATCGACATAGACCGGCAGCGCACCGGTGTCGTTAAGATTCAGGACCGGGATGCCATACGATTTTAACCGCTCACTGGAAGCCTCGGAACTCGATACAGCACCGTCGATTTTACCCTTTATGCTTGCGAGCAGGTCTATGAAGTGATTGACCGTGGAGCCGGTTCCCACGCCGATAACAGTGCCGCTCTCGACATAGCTTAACGCCGCCTCGGCGGCCATTTTTTTCATTTCATCGGCGTTCATGATGACCTTGTGTTTTATTGTTGCGGCAAACGAACACGGTATGCCCTTAACCATTTAATGTGCTGGAGTGTGGGCGGGCTCAAGGGTATTGTATCGGTATGTTCGACGAATATATAGAAAAGATCAAAAACGCACGCGTCTATGACGTTGCGGTTCGTTCCCCATTGGAGCCGCTTGGTATCCTCTCGGGCCGGTATGACAATAAGATCTTTCTAAAAAGAGAAGATCTGCAAGCGGTGTTTTCTTTTAAGTTACGCGGCGCCTATAACAAGATGGTTAATCTTGCGCCCGATCAGGTAAAACAGGGTGTCATCGCCGCATCGGCCGGAAATCATGCGCAAGGTGTTGCCCTGGCGGCGCAACGCCTGTCGCTTCGCGCCCTGATCGTCATGCCGTTAACAACACCACAGATCAAGATCGATGCCGTGGTCCGTTTGGGCGCAGAGGTTGTGCTGCACGGGAATAATTACGATGAAGCGTACGACCATGCCAAGGTGTTATCCGGTGAAAAACACATGTGTTTTGTGCATCCCTATGATGATCCGGAGGTGATCGCAGGCCAGGGAACCGTTGCAGTCGAAGTGCTCGAGCAACTGGATGCGCCGCCGCATGCCGTGTTTGTGCCGGTAGGCGGTGGTGGTTTGATAGCCGGAATGGCGTTATGGATCAAGCATCATCATCCCGAAGTACGCGTTATCGGCGTGGAACCCGAGGATGCACCCTCCATGCATGATGCGTTGGCGGCAAACGAGCGGGTGTTGCTGGACCATGTTGGCATTTTTACCGATGGCGTTGCGGTCAGGCGAGCCGGCAAGGAACCGTTCCGCATTGCCAAAGAACTGGTTGATGAAATGATTCTTGTAACCACGGATGAGGTGTGTGCCGCAATCAAGGATATCTATGATGATACCCGGTCCATTGCTGAACCCGCCGGTGCGCTGGGTATTGCCGGCTTAAAAAAATATATCGAGCGCGAATCCTGCCATGATCGGCAGTTCGTTGCGGTTAATAGTGGTGCAAACATCAATTTTGACCGGTTGCGCCATGTCTCGGAGCGTGCGGATATAGGCGAACGTCTCGAAGCGCTGGTTGCCGTTACGATTCCGGAAAAAGCGGGAAGTTTCAGGGTATTTTGCGAGGTGATCGGCCAGCGTGGTATCACCGAATTCAATTATCGTTATTTCGATGACCTGGAAGCCCATGTATTTGCCGGCGTGCAGCTGCGTGGTGGTGACAGCGAACGTGAAGAATTGATCGCATCACTGCGCGAAAAGGGTTACCCCGTTATCGATATGACCGAGAATGAAATGGCCAAGCTGCATATTCGTTACATGGTCGGTGGTCGTGCAGCCGGTGTTGCCAATGAGTTGTTATACCGGTTTGAGTTTCCTGAGCGGCCGGGTGCGCTACTTCATTTTCTAAATCGAATGAGTGCGGATTGGAATATCAGCCTGTTCCATTACAGGAACCATGGCGCAGATTACGGTCGTGTACTGGTTGGTATTCAAGTGCCCGTTGAAGAACGCGATGCCTTTCAGTTGTTTCTTGATGGCCTGGGGTATGTCTACGAGGAAGAAAGTAATAACCCGGCGTATGCGCTTTTTTTGGGCGGTTAGTAATGCTTAGTTGCAAACGTTTAATGAGGGATACCCTTAAAATAATTCGTTAGTGTTCGGTAGTTAACAGCGCATAAAGTCATAAAAAAAGGCCCGCACTGCGGGCCTTTTTAATTGTTTCAACTTACTGATTATTAAGAATTTAATCAGCTTATTTACGCTTTGCGCGTGCCTTTTTCTTGCGGCGGACTGGCGCCTTCTTACGTTTTGCTCCGGCTTTCTTTTTCCTGCCACCGGCCTTCTTACGTTTTGCACCGGCTTTCTTTTTCCTGCCACCGGCCTTCTTACGTTTTGCACCGGCTTTCTTTTTCCTGCCACCGGCCTTCTTACGTTTTGCACCGGCTTTCTTTTTCCTGCCGCCTGCCTTCTTTCTCTTTGCGGCTACCTTCTTTCTCTTTGGTGCCGCTTTCTTTCTG
>BTQO01000115.1:0-4937 GCA_036985915.1 Gammaproteobacteria bacterium
ATGCCCTACACGCTCATCCGTACATGTAATCGAGTGTTCGGGATAACTCATCGTACATCAATGCAATCTAATCCTGCCCTAAGGAAGGTCTGATTAATTCAGATCTTCCTACGGCACAGGGATGTGCCGCCATTTTCTGCGACTATAAGTCATTGAAAATGAAGGAAAGAGAAAACCGCGCTTTTCTCTTTCCGTACTTTGAAGATTCCAGGATGGAATTATTCAAGGTTCCCCTAAATTATAAGCCTGCACAGTAATATGAACGTGATTGCCTAAGGTGAAGTAGTTCAGATTATTCATAAGCTTCCCTAAACATCGATATGTATTGTCTATTGCCACTCAACAAAAAGCCCCGCACCAGGCGGGGCTTGGTCAATCGGCGGGCGTATGAAATTACATCATACCCATGCCGCCCATGCCGCCCATATCGGGTGCGCCACCGCCCATGGGTTCATCGTCCTTGGGCAACTCGGCCACCATGGCCTCAGAGGTGATCATCAGACCGGCAATGGATGCCGCGTTGACCAGCGCGGTGCGGGTCACCTTGGTCGGGTCCAGGATACCCATCTTCACCATATCGCCATACTCTGCGGTCTGTGCATTGAAGCCATAGTTCCCCTTGCCTTCTATAATCTTGTTCAGTACAACCGCTGCATCCAGACCGGCATTGGCAACGATTTGGCGCAGGGGTTCTTCAATCGCACGGCACATAATACTGATACCGACGTCCTGGTCGTGGTTGTCACCTTTTACCTTTTGCATACCCTTCAGCGCACGCACCAGGGCGACACCGCCGCCCGGAACAATACCCTCTTCAACAGCTGCACGGGTTGCATGCAGCGCATCCTCAACACGTGCCTTCTTTTCCTTCATCTCGACCTCGGTCGCGGCACCCACCTTCACAACCGCAACGCCACCAGCGAGCTTGGCAACACGCTCTTGCAGTTTCTCGCTGTCGTAATCGGATGTGGCCTCTTCGATCTGCGCCTTGATCTGGTCAATACGCGCCTTGATCTCGCTCTTTTTACCGGCGCCATCGATCACCGTGCTGTTTTCCTTGCTGATTTGCAGCTTCTTGGCGCGGCCAAGATCATTCAAGGTGGTCTTCTCGAGCGACAGGCCAACCTCCTCGGAGGTCACCTGGCCACCGGTTAAAATAGCCATATCCTGCAGCATGGCCTTGCGACGATCGCCAAAGCCGGGCGCCTTGACGGCACAGACCTTCACGATACCGCGGATGGTATTCACCACCAGCGTGGCCAGGGCCTCACCCTCGACGTCCTCAGCAACGACGAGCAGCGGCTTACCAGATTTGGCAACGGCTTCAAGCACCGGTAACAGCTCACGAATATTCGAAATTTTCTTGTCGTATAGCAGGATGTAGGGATCTTCCAGTTCACACATCTGGCTTTGCTGGTTATTGACGAAATACGGGGACAGATAGCCACGATCAAACTGCATACCTTCGACCACATCCAGTTCATTGTCGAGACCGGAACCTTCTTCCACAGTAATGACCCCTTCCTTGCCAACCTTGTCCATGGCATTCGCAATAATCTCGCCAATGGATTCATCGGCGTTGGCTGAAATGGTTCCAACCTGTGCAATTGCAGTCGTGTCGGTACACGGTTTGGACAGTTTCTTGAGCTCTACAACAGCAGCAGACACCGCCTTGTCGATCCCGCGTTTAAGATCCATCGGGTTCATACCGGCTGCAACCGATTTGAGCCCTTCACGCAGCATGGCTTGAGCCAACACGGTCGCAGTGGTGGTACCATCACCGGCGTTGTCGGATGTCCTGGATGCAACTTCCTTGAGCATCTGGGCACCCATGTTTTCATATTTCTCTTTGAGTTCAATTTCCTTGGCAACCGATACACCATCTTTGGTGACAGTCGGTGCCCCAAAGCTCTTATCCAGAATTACATTCCGGCCTTTCGGACCCAGGGTTACCCTGACGGCATCGGCCAGAATGTTGACGCCACGCATCATCCGATTACGGGCATCATCACCAAATTTGACATCTTTCGCTGACATGTTTTATTTCCTCTGCGAATAAATCCTCTTAAATGGCAAGTAATCAGTAGATTACTTGCCTGTAATCACAGCCATGATGTCGTCTTCACGCATCACGACCAGTTCGTCATCACCGATTTTGACTTCGGTGCCAGAATACTTCCCGAACAACACCTTGTCGCCGACCTTCAGATCCAAAGGCAGCACATCGCCGTTTTCCAGTATCTTGCCATTACCCACGGCAATGACCTTGCCGCGAATCGGCTTCTCGGTTGCAGTGTCGGGAATCACGATTCCGCCAGAGGATTTACGCTCTTCTTCCTCACGTTTCACCACAACACGATCATGCAATGGACGTAGTTTCATCGCATTCATCTCCTTGAAAATTAATTAACTAATTGATATTCAGAGTGTTTTTAGCGTTCTCGCAAACAGCTGTTAGCACTCTTGCTTTGTGAGTGCTAATAATAAGGGCGCTTGATGAAAGATCAAGGCAATTCGTAAAAAAATCGTTGATTTAGGTGTTTATTTTTTATCGTCATCGCGCCACGATTCCCCTTCGAGCGTGTTGGGTTCACGTGGCGGTGCATGGGTCTCGGAATAACCGGCCTGAAAGTGCTGGCCTACAAGAAACAGCTGGCGGCGCAACAGCCATGTCGCCAGGTTGTGGCGAAGACCGGGGTGAAGACATGCAAAACCAACCGCGTCGGTAAAAAACCCCGGCGTGAGCAAGAATGCGCCTGCAGCCACAAGCAGCAGTCCTTCCAGTAGCTCGGTGGCGGGCAGTATGCCTTTGGCGAGCGATGCCTGAACACGCCCGGCCGTGGCGATGCCCTGGACCCGCAACACGCTCACACCAACCACTGCAGTGAGCACCACTGCCAGCAAGGTATTGAACACGCCGATGGCGCCACCGATTTGGATAAACAAGGCGATCTCGACCAGCGGGACCAGCACAAACACTAAAAACAGTATCTTAAACACGGGTTGTTCGCATGAATGACAATGTATAAGAGTGCGGGTAACCTTGCCGAACTTCAATGGCCAGGACTTAAGATGTCCACGAACTATTTACTGGCATTTACAACACACCCTGATCAGGCAGCCGCCACAGCGATGGCAAAAGTACTGGTCGAACAAAAACTGGCCGCCTGCGTCAATATTATTCCGGGACTCACCTCCGTGTATCGCTGGCAAGATACCATCGAGACGGACGCTGAAGTGTTGATGTTGATCAAGACACGCCACGATCAGATCGATGCGCTCATCGAGACAATTCGCCAGCAGCACCCCTATGAACTTCCGGAAATCATCGCTGTCCCTATCACATACGGACTTGAGGCATATCTGGCCTGGATCGACCAATCTACCCGCGCGGAGTGACCCCCTGATGAGATCGTTGCTGGCTGCAGTACTGCTGTTCGGACACGCAGCAGGCTTTTCGGCCACATCCGGCCTTGGGGGGGATGAAGAACTACTGCATCCGGACCAGGCCTATCAATTTTCAGCCAAAGCCATAGATAGCAACAACATTCGTGCACAATGGAAGATCGCGGACGGTTATTACATATACCGCGACAAGTTCCGCTTTCAAACCAGCACCCAGGGGGTTTATCTCGGTGCGCCCGTTTATCCGCCTGGCGAGATCAAAACGGATGAATTCTTTGGCAAGGTCGAAATCTATCGCGGCACGGTTGCCATTGATCTACCGGTAACCCGCGATCCAGGTGTTGCCGACAGCCTGTCGTTACGCGTGACCTCTCAGGGCTGCGCCGATCTCGGCGTGTGTTACCCACCGCACATTCAAACGGCATTACTCAATTTACCCAAGGCGAAGATCCAGCAACCCTTTGACACTCAAAAAACTTCTGCTCCAGCCCCACTGGCAGCACTCAAGGGACTGGGGCAATCCTTAGGTCTTGGGCAAGTCCAGGATGAATTTCTGCCACCCGATAAGGCCTTTAGCTTCACAACCGAGCTTGCCGATGCGGATACGCTGCTCGCCAACTGGCAAATCGCAGATGGTTATTACCTCTATCGCGACAAGATCGAGCTCAAAACGGATTCGCAGCAATTCAGGCTGGCGGTAGCGCCGCTCCCGAAGGGCAAGCTCAAACAAGGCATCCGGCCGGATGGCACAGAAGGCGAGGTTGATGTCTACCTGCATAGCCTTGAACTCAGGATACCCATCCGGCGTGCGGCAGCCGAAGGTGGCGACCTGAATGTCATTGCAAAATTTCAAGGCTGCGCAGAAAAGGGTATCTGTTATCCACCGATGGAAAAGACCGTGCTGCTGAAGGTACCCGCCGGTTCAGTATCAGCCACTGTTAGCGCTGCTGACTCAATGACCGGTGAACCGGAAGACAACGACAAACGCAATTTCATAGGCAATATTCTGTTCGCCTTTGGTGTGGGCTTATTACTGACCTTCACACCCTGCGTTCTGCCGATGGTACCGATTTTGGGCAGCATCATTGTAGGTACCAGTGGCAAACAACCCTCGAAAACCCGGTGCGCAAATTTATCATTGGTGTATGTGGCCGGAACCGCGGTCACCTATTCTGTAGCAGGCTGGATCGCCGGCAGTTCCGGGTCGCAATTACAGGCCTACATGCAAAACGCCTGGGTACTGGGCACGTTCAGCATCATTCTGGCGGGCCTTGCGCTATCCATGTTTGGATTTTACGAAATCCAGATACCCGCATTCATCCAGTCTCGCCTGCAACATAAAAGCCAGGGCTTAAAAGGCGGCTCGGTCGCCGGTGTGTTTGTCATGGGATTATTGTCGGCCCTGGTTGTTGGTGCCTGCGTGACGCCCTTGTTGATGCTGGTATTGGGTATCGCGGTAACCACCGGTGACCCGGTACTGGGCGCCTCCATGATGTTTGCCATGTCCCTCGGGATGGGCGTATTCCTTGTCC
>BTQO01000116.1:0-4924 GCA_036985915.1 Gammaproteobacteria bacterium
CCTGAGGAAAGGATTGCGTTCGGGGTTGAGCGCATTCCACTCTGCCTTTGATACCTCGTCAATGTTATTGCAGAGTGTGGCAGTGGTATTCACAGCACTTGGCTCTTAGTGCTTTCGAGGAGCACCTATTCAATACGCGTTGGCTTATGTGCCAGTGTATCGAGATATTTTTCTGCATCCAACGCGGCCATGCAGCCCGTACCGGCGGAGGTGATAGCCTGACGGTATACGTGGTCCATCACGTCGCCGGCAGCGAACACACCTTCCACACTGGTGGCCGTTGCGTTGCCGTTGGCGCCGCTTTGAACCTGGATATACCCGTTGGTCAACTCCAGCTGGCCTTCAAAAATGCCGGTGTTTGGCGCGTGCCCGATCGCGATAAACACGCCCTGAAGATCAATATCCTTGGCCGCACCATCCTTGACGTTTTTAATGCGCATACCGGTCACGCCTGTGCTATCGCCCAACACCTCATCCAGCACATGGTCCCACTCGATGGCGACGGTACCGTCTTCAGCTTTTTCAAACAGCTGATCCTGAAGAATCTTCTCTGAGCGTAATGCATCACGACGATGAACCAGTGTCACGTGTGCGGCAATATTGGAAAGATACAGTGCTTCTTCAACGGCGGTATTTCCCCCACCGATAACGGCTACATGCTGGTTGCGATAAAAAAAGCCGTCGCAGGTGGCGCAGGCGGACACACCCTTTCCCTTGAAGGCTTCTTCTGACGGCAGACCGAGGTAACGCGCAGTGGCACCGGTTGTAATAATCAGGGCGTCGGCAGAGTATTGGTTTGAATCGCCGGTTAACTGAAAGGGATGGGAAGAAAGATCAACCTGGTTAATAGTGTCGAAGATGATTTCGGCCTTGAATCGTTCGGCGTGCCGGCGCATACGATCCATCAGGTCTGGGCCCTGCAGGCCTTCGACATCACCTGGCCAGTTATCCACATCTGTGGTGGTCATCAACTGACCACCCTGTTCAATACCGGTAATCATGACCGGGTCAAGATTTGCCCGGGCGGCATATACCGCTGCTGTGTAACCGGCAGGGCCTGAGCCCAGAATTAATAGGCGGCAGTGTTTAACCTCGCTCATGTATAATCTGACCTGTCCGTTAATGTTGAAGGAAGCGTTAATCGTTCCATCCAGGAATGATTAGCGCACGGAAAACAAACACACGTTTTAGTTTTCCTCACAAAATCAATCCCCTGCGGGGATCGGTTTTGGCGGTACCACCTTGTACTGCGGAAACTCAGAATAAATCAGAGTTTCCCCAAATGTGTTTAGATGTTACGGAATGCGTCCACAACGGTAAAGATTGACACATTTAATTTCATTCGGTTCATTCAGGGTTTGCTGAACAGATTTTATGCACATTGCCATTCCACGCGAGATTAAGTCCAACGAGGGCAGAGTCGCGTTGATTCCGGCAGCCTGCAGGGACCTTGTCTCGCAAGGGCACGAGGTGTATGTGCAATCGGGTGCAGGTGCTGCCTGCGGCTATAGCGACCCGGACTACCAGGATGCAGGCGCAGTCATCGTTTCCGATGCCAAAGATACCTGGGCGCGCGGCGAGTTGATCCTTAAGGTCAAGGAACCGCAGGCAAGTGAATACCCCTATCTGAATGCCAACCAGATATTGTTTTGCTTTTTGCATTTGGTAACCTTGCCTGAGCTAACACAGGTACTCAAGGATGCCGGGATCACCGCCATTGGGTTTGAGACCGTCCAGACACATGATGGCGCATTACCCATCCTGACACCCATGAGCGAAATCGCCGGCCGGTTGGCCGTTCAGATTGGCACGACATTGCTGCATGCCCCCAATGGCGGCAAGGGTATTTTATTGGGCGGCCTTCCGGGTGCCGATCGCGGCAGCGTGGTGATCATCGGTGCCGGCAATGCCGGTGCCCATGCGGCACAGGTTGCAGCAACGCTGGGTGCCCGGGTGACGGTATTCGACCTGCGTCAGGATCGCCTGGAACGCTTGCACAACCTGGCCCCGAATATCACCACGCATTACCCGTGGTCGGCTAAGATCGAACAGGCTGTGGCATCCGCAGACCTGCTGGTCGGCGCTGTCCTGGTGGCCGGACGCAGGGCGCCCCAGGTGATCAGTGAAGCCCAGGTCAAGTCCATGCAGGTGGGTAGTGTGATCGTTGATATTTCCATCGATCAGGGTGGTTGTGTGGCAACATCCAGGCCGGTTTCGTACGCCAATCCCACTTATAATCGCCATGGTATCGTGCATTTCTCGGTCACGAATATGCCCGGTGGCGTGCCACGCACGGCCTCGCAGTGTCTTTCTGCAGCGTTGACCCCGTATGTCATGAGGCTCGCGGCCAAGGACTGGCAGGCCGATCTGGCGTTGTCTGCCGCTGTGAACATCTCTGCTGGTAGAATTCAACACCCTGCGTTGAAGGAAGAGTATAAATAATTATTTAAAATTATGTAGTTAAGATATAATGTTAATTTAAATTATCATTTACGGATCCCCTTTGCCACAAGCCTCTAAAAGCATTGCACACGCCACTGGCCTGCCGGCCTATATCAGCACCGGTCTGCGTGAAGGCGCGCTGTTCCTGCTGCTTGCGGCCGCAGTTTATGGCCTGATTGTACTGACCAGTTATGATCCGGCCGATGCCGGCTGGTCCTATACCGGTGAGCAGGAGGTCATCCGTAATCAGGGTGGTGCGGCCGGTGCCTGGCTGGCAGATATTTTTTTGCACCTGTTTGGTTATATGGCCTATATGATTCCGTTGGTGCTGGCCTGGAGTGGATGGCGCATCCACCAGTGGCGTGGCACCCATCCCGGCTTCATGGCGCATGTCTTTGCACCACGCACCACAGGTTTTCTTCTGACCCTCATTGCCGGGTGTGGTCTTGGACATATTCATTTTACCTTCAGTGGGCAACTGCTGCCGTCGGGCGGCGGCGGTATTCTCGGGGATCTGATCGGCAACCCGCTGGTGAACGGGTTTGATACTCTCGGTAGTACGCTATTTCTGCTGGCACTTTTTCTAACCGGGATTACCCTGATGACCGGACTATCCTGGATATCGCTCATGGACGAAGTCGGCCGCATCACCCTCGCCCTGATCGATCGGGGTGCCTGGTTGCGCGATCTCCTGGTGGGTCGAATCGAGCGCAAGCGTCGTGAACAATACATCAAGCATGAGGTCGAGCGGGTTGAAGAACGCCCGCCATTGCGCATTGAACCGTCCATCAAGCAACGAACAACGGTGAGTAAACGTGTCGAGCAAGAGCGGCAAACCCGTTTGTTCAGGGATGTGACTGACGCTGAATTGCCTAAAGTAGCCCTCCTGGATGAAGCCCCGGAGCAAAAGGGCGGCTATTCAGCAGCGGCACTGGAGGCGCTTTCGCGTCAGGTCGAACTCAAGCTGCAGGATTTCGGCATCCAGGTTACCGTCGAGGCCGTGCATCCCGGGCCGGTGGTAACCCGGTTTGAATTATTACCCGCACCCGGATTGAAAGTCAGTCGCATCACGAACCTGACCAAGGATCTGGCACGCGCCTTATCCGTACCCAGTGTGCGTGTGGTCGAGGTGATCCCCGGCAAGGCGGTTATTGGTCTTGAAATACCTAATGAACAGCGTGATCTGGTGGTACTCGGCGATATCATCAAATCGCACACCTATGAAGATGCCCAGTCACCGCTAACATTGGCACTGGGTTCAGATATCGCCGGTTACCCGGTGGTGGCAGATCTGGCACGCATGCCGCATTTACTGGTTGCGGGCACAACAGGTTCTGGCAAGTCGGTCGCAATCAACGCCATGGTGCTGAGTATTTTGTACAAAACATCACCGCGCGATGTGCGCATGATTATGGTTGATCCAAAAATGCTTGAACTGTCGGTCTATGAAGATATTCCACATCTTCTGACACCGGTGGTGACCGACATGAAGGATGCCGCGAACGCCCTGCGTTGGTGTGTGGCTGAAATGGAACGGCGCTACCGAGTGATGGCCACGCTTGGTGTGCGTAACATTGGTGGGTTCAATCGCAAGATTCAGGAATCGGAGGAAAAGAAAGCGCCGATTACCGACCCGTTGTTCAGTTCACTGGAAGAGGGCGATGAAGCCCCGGCACTGGAACATATGCCATACGTGGTTGTGGTCATTGATGAATTTGCCGACATGATGATGATTGTTGGTAAAAAGGTTGATGAACTGATTGCGCGACTTTCTCAAAAAGCACGTGCATCGGGTATCCACCTGATTGTAGCAACGCAACGGCCATCGGTTGATGTGATTACCGGTCTAATCAAGGCAAACATCCCTACCAGGATTGCCTTTCAGGTATCGTCGCGCGTCGATTCCCGTACCATTCTCGATCAGATGGGCGCGGAACAACTGCTCGGGCATGGCGACATGCTGTATCTGCCGGGTGGCACATCCGTGCCCACGCGCGTACACGGTGCCTATGTTTCTGACGATGAAGTACACCGCGTGGTTGCTCACCTCAGATCATCTGGTAAACCGCAATATCTGGAAGAAGTCACCAGCGACACGCAGGAACCGCTTCCTGGTGAGAAAAGGGTTTCAGGCATTGCCAATAATTCAGATGCTGAATCCGATCCTCTGTATGACCAGGCAGTACAGATCGTTCTGGAATCACGCCGCGCATCGATATCCGGCGTACAACGCCGGCTCAAGATTGGCTACAACCGGGCAGCACGTATGATTGAAGAAATGGAGCGCATTGGTATTGTCAGCCCGTTGCAGTCAAACGGCAGTCGCGAGGTGTTGGCACCCGCGCCGCCAACACAGGATTAAACGACTCCATGCGTTTCAGGTCAGTATTGTTCACAGCTGTGTTGCTGTGTTTGGGTGCAACACTTCAGGCCGCTGAAACCGGGCTTGAGAAACTAACCCGTTTCTTTGATGGTGTTACGT
>BTQO01000117.1:0-4792 GCA_036985915.1 Gammaproteobacteria bacterium
ACCAATGCCTACATGCAAACGCTGTACCCGAATATCTATGCCTGTGGTGACGTCGCAAGCCGGTACCAGTTTACGCACACTGCTGGGCACCAGGCCTGGTATGCGGCCGTCAATGCCTTGTTGGGCGGCTGGTGGCGCTTTAATGCCAAATCTGTTTCATACCCATGGACAACATTTACCGATCCCGAGATTGCCCGCATCGGCCTCAACGAACCCGAAGCCAGGCAACAGGGTATTGAATACGAAGTCACCGAATATGACATCGCCGACCTGGATCGTGCTATTTGTGACGAGGCAGCCGAAGGTGTCATCAAGGTACTCACCAAGCCGGGATGTGACAAGATTCTGGGTGCGACCATCATGGCGGCCCATGCCGGTGAAATGATTACCCTGATTGTGTTTGCCATGCGTCATGGGCTGGGGCTTAATAAAATACTCACAACGGTGTTTCCCTACCCCACCTGGATGGAGGCGAACAAGCTGATGGCCGGCAGCTGGAAACGAAAACGGTTGCCCCAAAGGCTATTACGCTTGCTTGAATACATACATCGCTGGCGGCGTCATGATTAACCAGTAACTGCTTATAGGCTACCGGCCAGGCAGCTTTTCGATAGTTGGCCGCAACCATTTTTATTAACTAACTGGTGACTGTCTGGCCTCATAAATAACTAATTAAAACGACCACTTGTATTCATTCAGTGATTTCAGCGTCATGGTGGAGGGTTTGTCGGTTAGATCAAATTTGCCATTGCCGTTGATATCGTGGAATTGCAATCGGGCCTTAAAACGGATGCGGGCCGGCGGCGGTTGTCCGGGTGCATCGAAATACCGGTCGTACTCCACGAGGTACACGAGTTCCTTATTGTCGCCATCAAAGTACCAGCGCCCTTTTTGCAGCGCGGTCAGATCCGGATCCGTCAATACCCCAAGATATCTTTCCGGGGCTTCATAGGTGATCTTTTCCTCAGCCGGCACAGCGCTTGCATAAGCAGTGTCAAATGCGGTTCTGTGACTGCTCGCTGCCTGCTCAAAGGGATTGGCACCATCAAGACTCGCGATACGCTCATAATTTTTGGTCAGAATCATCTCCAGCATGGTCATGGTCAAACCTCGCTGAAGATTGGCGATTGTGGCCTGTATATAGGCGCGTTCAGCGTGCGCCAACAATACAACCGAGCGCTGAAAGATGACCCATATCAAACCTGATATCAGAATGACTGCGAACGCCATTTCCAGCCTGGACAGATCACGCGTGATCCGGTCCAAAAAGATTCGCATAACGAATCTTATCCGCCGCGTCTGGCGGCAAAACTGGCGCTGAATTCGACCATGGGCAGGAAAATACCCAAGGCAAGAATCAACACCAACGCACCAACAAAAGTCACCATGATCGGTTGTATGGCATCGCTTAGATACTTGATGTCATAGTCAACCTCGCGTTCATAGAAATCAGCCACATCCTGCAACATGCCGTCCAGGTTTCCAGCCTCCTCACCAACGGCCAGCATCTGAATCGTCAACGGGGTAAATTGCCCGGTTGTCATGGCTGTCCGTGTGAGGCTTTCACCGCGCTCAATACCATTGCGCATCATCAGGATTCGTTCGCCCAGAAAATCATTATTAATCGCCCTGGACACGGCGCTTAGTCCCTGAATAATCGGCACGCCTGATCTGAGCGACATGGCCATGGAACGGGCAAAGCGCGCCAGACTGGCGCGCAGGAGTAACGGCCCGATAATCGGAATCCGCAACTGCAATTTGTGCCATTGATAGCGACCCTTGGGTGATCGCACATAATTAACCAGTACGACAATACTCACCACCATCCCAAAAAGAATGTAATACCAGTAAGCCACGGTAAAGTCAGAGAACTTGATCAGGATCTGCGTATAAATCGGCAAATCGGCACCTATTTTTTTAAACATCTTTGTAAACACCGGGATGACCAACATATTCATGACCACAATGGCCGCGAAGATAAATAAAACCACGATGATCGGGTATCGAACAGCGGCTTTAACACGGTCACGGGTGTCTTTCTCGCGCTCAAGATAGTGAAACATCTGCAAGAAGGATTCATCCAACCGACCCGAGTTCTCGCCCACCTGGATCACAGAAATGAATAACGGATTAAAGATCTTGGGATGACGTGCCAGTGAGCTGGCCATATCCCGTCCGGCGTCAAGACTATCAACAATATCGCGTAGCGCTTCTTGCAAGAGTATGTTGCGCGTTGACTGCGCGATGCCGGTCAAGCCCCTGATTATCGGTACCCCTGCCTTTTGCAGGGCATACATCTGACGGCTGAACATGATCAGATCTTCCAGGCTGGGCCGGCCCAACTTGAACATACGCTTGAGATTCGCCAGGGCTTCTAATTGAGCCGGTGCTTCACTGATGTTGATCGGGGTAATGCCGCTGTTGAATAACTGTGTCGCTATGGCTTCGGCGGTTACACCTTCAATATAACCTTCGATCGCCTCGCCGCGATCACTGCGCCCCTTGTAACGAAAACGCGGCATGGGTCGTCAGTCAGGTCACGGTAGCCGGGCTATGACTTACATCACGACCGGTATCTGGCAATGCAGGCCCCTCATCGATCTCACCGGCAATGCGTTGCACCTCATCCAGTGTTGTGATGCCCGCTATTGCATAATCCAGACCTGCAAGCGATAAAGGCCGATAACCATAACCTTTCTTGGCCGCTTTCATAAAACCAACCAGATCATTTTTGCGCATGGCTTCGAGCATCACTTCGTTAGGTTCCAGTAATTCATACACACCAATCCGGCCACGGTACCCCGTTTGATTGCAACGTGCGCAACCTCTTCCCTTCATAAAAGAATGCGATCCTGAATCGCTACCGAATAACTCCCTTAACCAGGCGGCTTGTTGCGCATCCGGTTCATGGGGCGCTATACAACTGATGCAAATCCGGCGCACCAAACGCTGCGCCACCACCGCGCGTAGTGCTGCCGCGGCCAAATAGCCTTCAACCCCCATATCCATTAACCTGATCGCAGTGCTAATCGCGTCATTGGTGTGCAAGGTGGATAACACCAAATGGCCGGTCATCGAGGCACGGACAGCAATTTGCGCCGTTTCATGATCACGTATCTCACCCACCAGTATGACATCCGGGTCCTGGCGCAGTGCGGCACGTAAAACATCGGCAAAATGCAGTTCGATCTTTTCGTTAATCTGCACCTGGTTGACACGTGGTAACCGGTATTCCACCGGGTCTTCCACGGTAATCAGTTTCTTATCCTGATTATTCAGTTCACTGAGTGCCGCATACAACGTGGTTGTCTTGCCCGAGCCGGTTGGTCCTGTTACCAGGACCATGCCATGCGGTTTGTGAATCAGGGTTAAAAAACGCGGCAACATCTCCTTCGGCATACCAAGCTCGGATAGCTCCAGGAATCCGGCGGACTGGTTCAAAAGCCGCATCACGATTGATTCGCCGTATTGTGTCGGCATGGTCGATACACGCACGTCCATATTGATATCCTGGATCTTCATGGAAAACCGGCCATCCTGCGGCATACGTTTTTCTGCTATATCAAGCCCGGACATGAGTTTAAGACGTGTGGCAACCGCTGATGCAATCCGTCGTTCGGGTATTACTTGCTCATGCAACACGCCATCGATACGTTGACGCACCCGCAAAACAGCTTCATCTGGCTCAATATGAATATCGGAAGCGCCCACCTGGACTGCATCCTGAAATACCGAATGGATCAGCTTTACAACAGGTGCGTCACTAACATCGGCACCGGCCAGCAACTGATCAATATCAAAGTCACTCTCACCCACTTCTTCGCCCAACTCTTCTGCCAACGTGGAGATTTCATCCGTACGCCGGTACACAATATCGACTGTGCTAAGCAGGTCAGCCTCGCGTACCAGTGCAAAGCTAAACGGCTGTTTGAGCAACGCTGAGAGTTTGTCGTAGGCAAAGATATCAGTCGGATCGGCAATACCCACTAAAAGATCATGTTCCCGCTCTTCGAGTACAATTGCGCGAAATCGCCTGGCGTAGATTTCAGGCAGGATACGGACTGTCTCCGGTACGAACTTGTAATGCTTGAGATCAACAAAGGGTATCCCGAGTTGCTCGGCAAGGTGGTTTAAAAGTTTGTCCTCCTCTACGATACCGAGTTCTACGAGTACACGGCCAAGCTTGCGGCCGCTGCGCTTTTGCTCCTGCAAGGCCTTGTTCAGCTGGGTCTCGGAAATCACCTTACCCTGTACCAACAAGTCACCGAGTCTGATGTGTTTTATGGTCGCTGCAATAGCCATGAATCGTGTCCTGATCTAGTGCGCTATGGCGGTAAGGCGTTGTCTTGCATAACGCATCATTTGAGCCGACAAGGCGCCACTCGCGCCTGCCCGTTGGTAGGCTGCGCGTGCCTGATCATGGCGGCCTTGTTTCTCCTCTGATACCCCGAGCCCAAGCCACCATAACCCGGCATCTGGATTCAAAACGACTAACGCCTGATACAGTGATGCCGCTTCACGGTGTTGCCCATCCTGCTGCAGTAATGCTGCCAGCATGGCATGGTAATCGGGATAATCCTTGATGGCGGGTGGTGAGGCCTGTAGCGATGTGATTGCATCGGCAATCTTTCCCTGCGCCAGCAATGTCCGTGCGTAGAGCATGATTAATCGCGGTTCGTCCGGTGTTCGCGCAAGTCCCTGTTGCAGAACAATCGCTGCTTCCTGGGTTCGACCCATACCCAACCACAGGGCTGCTAACGATTCCCTGGCGGGTACATACCCTGGATCCAGC
>BTQO01000118.1:0-4773 GCA_036985915.1 Gammaproteobacteria bacterium
CACACGCACCCTCATGACCATACCGACAATTTCTCCCTTTGGTAGCTGGGTTAGTCCGATCACGGCGGAACTGGTCAGCGCTCATAGCCTGCGCTTTGGTGATCTCGCAGTGGATGGCGCTGCAATCTACTGGGTAGAAGGCAGACCGTCGGAATCGGGACGAAATGTCATTGTCTGCAACGATGCCAATGGCCGGATCCGGGACCGGACACCACAGGATTTTAATGTTCGCAACCGCGTACATGAATATGGGGGCGGCGCCTTTACAGTTCATGACTCAATCATCTGGTTTTGTAATGATCCGGACCAGCGCATTTATGAACAGCGGCCGGATGCGCAACCCACACCGGTCACTACGAGCGGTAATCTCCGTTACGCAGATCTGGTTTTTGATCCAACCAGGCATCGACTCATCTGTATACGGGAAGATCACAGCAAACCGGAACAAGAGCCTGTCAATGAACTGGTTGCCGTTGATCTGAAAGAGGGCACAACATCCGTATTAAAAAGCGGGCATGACTTTTATTCTTCGCCGCGTATCAGCCCCGACGGCACAAGCATCGCCTGGCTTGGCTGGGATCATCCCGATATGCCATGGGACAATACCGAACTCTGGCTTGGGTGCATCGATGATCGGGGCCAGATAGTTCAAGCAAGCAGAATTGCTGGTGGAGACAATACATCGATCGTTCAACCCGAGTGGTCACCCGATGGGGTTTTACATTTCATTTCTGATAAAAGCGGCTGGTGGAACATATACCGTCATGACGGTGGCAACAGTATCTGTTTGTATCCAGCATCCATGGAATTCGCTCGGCCACAGTGGCAATTCGGAATGCGCAGTTATGATTTTTTACCCGACAGTTCGATTATTGCTACATGTAACACCGATGGCTCATGGAGACTGGTGCACATTACAGATGACGGAACACTCAACTGGTTGCCCACCGAAGAATGCTCGGAATTTTCACACATCTGTTGCGGCGATGGGTTTGCAGCATGTGTGTGTGCCGGACCTGCCTTAGCCACACATCCGGCTTGCTATCGGCTCGCAGAACAAAAGGCGCAGCCGCTAAAAGCGATTAATCCGGGCGGTCTTGATGATGCGTACATATCAAGGGCACAACCTATATCCATTGAATCCGGGCGCGATGGTTTGGTCCATGCCATGTACTACCCGCCCTGGAATCCGGATTTTACCGGCCCCGCTCAGGAGCGCCCGCCGTTATTGGTGACCTGTCATGGTGGACCAACCGGTGCGGCCGGAAATGCGTTGAATCTAAAATTACAATTTTGGACCAGTCGCGGTTTTGCCGTACTGGATGTGGATTACCGTGGTAGCAGTGGCTACGGACGTGCCTATCGCGAAGCACTTAATGGTCTGTGGGGTATTGCCGATGTCGAAGACTGCGCTGCAGCTGCAAACTATCTGGTTACACAAGGCATTGTCGACGATGACCGCGTTGCAATCCGTGGTTCCAGTGCTGGCGGCTTTACGGTACTTGCGGCACTGGTTGCCACAAATACCTTCAAGGCTGGTGCCAGTTACTACGGTATCGGTGACCTGGTCCGCCTTGCTAAAGACACCCACAAGTTCGAATCACGATACCTGGACCGGCTCGTTGCCAGGTGGCCCGATGATCGTGACGAATACATCGCCCGATCGCCGATCCATCACGCTGACAAGCTTTCCTGCCCCATCATCTTCTTCCAGGGCACTGAAGACCGCGTTGTGCCGCCGGCACAGGCGGAATCCATGGTCAAACTCATGCGGCAAAAGGGCCTCCCCGTTGTCTATCTGGCCTTTGAAGGTGAACAGCATGGATTCCGCTTAGCGCAAACAATCCGGCGTTGCCTAAACGCTGAACTTGCTTTTTATGGCCAGGTGTTCGGGTTTATGCCGGATTCCGCCATGGATGACCCGGAAATCGACCCTTTATGAGGGCTCCGGTCACCAAGAAGCCATGTCGTTGATGTACATGAATGTGCCATGGCTTACTCACCTCATATATGTGCTATATGTGCCTCCTAGAACATATACTGTTTGACAACCGGCACACAATGATCAAGGCCGGTATCATTTTTAACGGATTGAATATGCAACCAAGCAGTTCGTCATGACCACAAATGAATGGGAATTGTTGCAAAAGATTGCTGACTTGAAAGTTGAGCATCGGGACCTGGATGTCGCGATATCACAATTGGGTAAGAATCCACACCTGGACCAACTGTGCATGCGCCGGTTAAAAAAACGTAAATTGATGTTAAAAGACATGATCGCATGCCTGGAAAGCAAGCTCATACCCGATATCGACGCGTGATAGCGGATCGATATCCCTGAAATGTGGTTGGGCTTTGTACAGCTGCCGGTTATCATCACATAAATTCATAACAATCAACCTGCATTAATGAACCAGTCCTATCATCACACCCTGACATCAGGCACACGCGTCGATACCTATGAAGTTGCCGAGGTGCTCGGAGTGGGCGGATTCGGTATTACCTACAAGGCCTTTGATCACAGTCTTGAGCGCGAGGTTGCGCTGAAAGAATACTTTCCCTCGATTTTGGCCAGGCGTGATCCGGACGGTGTGCGCATTCGGCCCATAACTGATCATGAAAAAGCTGATTACGACTACGGGTTAGATCGCTTCCTGGATGAGGCTAAAACACTGGCCAAATTCAACGAGCCAAACATCGTGCGCGTACATCGTTTCATAAAAGGAAACGGTACCGCCTATATCGTTATGGATTTTGAGGACGGCGAACCACTGGGTGATTATCTTAAAAAAAATATAACGCTTGGGCAAAAGCAGATTATGGATGTCATGATTCCAATCCTGAAAGGCCTGCGTACCGTGCACGCAAAGAGTGTTCTGCACCGTGACATCAAACCAACCAATATTTATCTGCGTCATGACGACCAACCGGTGTTACTGGATTTTGGGTCCGCCCGCGAATCACTCGGCAATAAAACCATGACGGTGTTGGTCACGCCTGGCTATGCGCCCTATGAACAGTATTCACAACAAAAAACACAAGGGCCATGGTCAGATATTTATGCAGTCGGCGCCACCATGTTTTTATGTGCAACCGGCATTAAGCCTGCGGCTGCCATACAACGGCATCGCCTGGCTGTAGAAGAAAAGCAGGACCCGGTCCGGCATGCACTTGAAACCCTGGGCCCGGATTATGGCAAGGAGTTTATTGACTTCATTACCTGGTTACTGGAAGTCATGCCGGAGGACCGGCCACAAAGTGCGGATGAAGCGCTGAAGGTTGCAGAACAATTGCCCCCACCACCGAGCGGTGCGCGAAACGAACCCATCCATATCGATGATGATATGGAAATCGAATGGAATCCGGAATTTCTTGACGCAATCGAAGAAGAGTTCACCAGGAAGATAGGCGCACATTCGCCCGACCTGATAAAAGATGCAGCGGACAAAGCGCATGATGTGCAGGAACTGACGCAGATACTCGCAAAAAATATCGGTGAGGAAGAAAACAAAGAAGACTTTATGGAAAAAACCCAGTTACTGGCCCGGCCCACCAAACCCGATACACCGCCAGTGTTGACGAAAAAGCATCATGGTCCGTTAAAAATGCACGAGGTTTTAAAACACACACAGATACTGCTCGCCAGCATCATCGGGCCCGATGCCAAGGAACTGGTCCGTAATGCGGCGTTGAAAACGGCTGACCGGAAAAAGTTTTACCGCCAACTGGCGGTGGCCCTGAAAGAGCCGGTACAACGGTCTGAATTTATTGCGGGACTACGCAAATTCGATCCGGACAGTCTAAAATAGTATCGGATAAATAGCCTGGTTTAATACGCAACATACCAAACCCGCCTGTAATTACAAAATACGCACACAAACAATGAAGCCGGTACTGAATTTCTGGCAGGACGTTCTCAACGAGACCGTGATTGCGTTGTTTGGCGTCGGTGCAGTTGTTGGCGTCGTGATCGGGTTACTCATGATGCTCGCGCCGGACAAGCTGTCGATGATTAACAGGGTCATGAACCGCAGCTTTTCAACCCGCCGTTCCTTACGCTGGCTGGAAACCAGTACGAACTTTGAGCATTTTTTCTACCGGCATCATAAACCCTTTGGTGTGGCGATTATTGTGGGATCGGGGTTGTCGCTGGTGAATACGGCCTATGCCTGGACCAAGCGGGACGTGCTGTTAGGGCTATATGAAGATATTCATCCCTATCTGGCAGGCCCGGCACTGGATATTACGATTGTCGCTCTGGGTATTGGTACCTTGTTTACGCTCGCCGTTGGTGTCGTTGTGCTGCTACGCCCCAGCCTGTTAAAAGGTCTGGAAGCACACGCCAACCGGTGGATTTCGACCCGCCAGGCATTTCGTTTTATGGAAAAGGAAATCCACGTGGCAGACACAACGCCCGCACGGGCACCGAGGGTACTGGGTCTGTTGCTGCTCATCGGCAGTCTGTATGTCTTAAGCAATCTGGGCATCATAATGGCGTAAACATCTTATGTGTTCAACTATTGAACGTATAAATCCTGTCTCGTCCTTGACCCTTAACGGACACTGTCCGATTAATAAGTCATTTAATTGTGGGCATCCTTACGTTAAAGTGTGTTACAAGGTTTTCTGTTTAAGTTATCTTCAGGGTGGGAAAATGCCTGCCACCGGCTGTCATTGAGCAGTCAACGGTCAATCTGCGGTGCGACCGGCAAAGGCGGGTAGCTAACAATCGGGCTGCGGCCCAATAACCTAAAATGAGGTACAGATAATGAA
>BTQO01000119.1:0-4631 GCA_036985915.1 Gammaproteobacteria bacterium
GCCTGCTCCCGTGATCCTGGTGAGAAGTGCGGGCTAGACGCCGTCTTTAAAGATTTTTTTCTTGGTGACATCTTGCCAGTGGGTCACTCTGTTCCTTCCCAGTTCCTTAGAAACATACAAGGCTTCGTCGGCTTCACCAATTATGGATTGCGAAGGATCCGGGTGCGTGATATCTGCATCGCGATGATAGGGTATGGTTGAGACACCGATGCTAATGGTTATTTTTATCAACGGCCATTGATAGGATGCAAACGCAAGTCTTAAACGGTCCGCAAAGATCATCGCGTCGTATTCATCGGTATCAGGCAGAACAACAATAAATTCCTCGCCGCCATATCGGCCGACCTGGTCACTACGTCTGGCCGTATCCATAAATACATGTGCTGATAGTTTTAGTATTTCATCACCAGACTGATGACCATAGCTGTCATTTACTTCCTTGAAGTGATCAACATCAATCATTAAAAGCGAAATCGGTCTTTGGTTGCGCTTGGCAAGCTCCAGCAGCGATACAAGATCCTCAAGAATGCGTCGCCGGTTCTTAAGCCCGGTAAGGCTGTCGGTTGCTGCAAGCTTGGCCAATTTTCGGTTGGCATGCTTTAGTTTCTTGGCCATGTTGAGAATCATTTGTTCGTTTTGTTTGCGCACGGTCAGGTCAACAAGCGTGACTAAAGTATGCAGCTCCTTGGCGGTTTCAATTGTCCCGAGTCCGATTTCTACTGGTACTTCAGCGCCATCCTTGCGTATGGCTGTCAGATCACGGACCAGACCCATTTGCCGTGGTACCGGGTTGTTATTGAACGTCTCGCGCAGCTCACGGTGTTTTGATTGCAGGTCCATGGGAATCAGCATTTCAACAGACTGGCTGATCAGTTCTTCTCTGCTGTACTGGAAGAGATGCAATGCTGCATCATTAGCCATTTGTATTCGGCCATCGCTGTCGATTATTAGCATCGGTGTGGGTGAGGACTGCACCGCCAGTGTATATTTTTTGTTAGCGGCTTCAAGATCAGTAATCTCCTTACCAACAGCGTATACCAGGCCCGATTCGAGTTCGGGATGACCTGACCAATGAACCAGCTTGTAGCTGCCATCGGCACAGCAGATTCTGTTCGAAAATGAAAACGAAGGTTCACCATTGGCCAGTTTTTTCATTTCCACTAAAGAAGACTGAACATCATCAGGGTGCACAAAATCAATACACGGTCGTTTAAGTAATTCTTCAGTTGACCAACCGAGGTGTTTTTCGAATGCCGGATTGATGTGTTTTAAATAGCCATCCAGGCCTGCAATGCACAACATGTCCAATGAGAGCTGGAACAGGGTTTCTACAGCATTCGCACTAATTTTTGATTCACCCATGCCTTTTGGCCATGATGCGTCTTGTGATTCATTCAGTTAAATTATAGCCGGGACTTTATTATTCACTGTATGGTAGTGTCAAATCCACAGCTTACAATTTTCGCAATGAAGGTTACGTGATTCAGACCAAGCTGTGGCAAAATACAGGGTACTTTTTATTGCTTGATTGGAGACTATGTCACAGATCAGCCAATTGCAGATGCGTCATATCCCGGTGCAGGATCGCATCCTGTTGCGAATGAATACCCAGGGAGGAGAGGAGTTTCTGGTCTGGTTGACGCGCCGATACGTCAAGCTGATGTGGCCGATTTTAATGCATTTAGTCGAAAACATGTCCGAATTGCATACCCATATGCTTGAAGACCCGCAAGCCAAAAAGGCAATCATGGAATTTCAGCAAGAAAAGGCAATGTCACAAGCCAAGTTTGGTGTTCCATTCCAGGAAGCGCAGTCGCACCCGCTGGGTAAAGAGCCCATGTTGGCCTCGAAGATCACTATCAAGAAGGGTCCGCACGATGCGCCGGTATTGTGCATGCACCCGGAACAGGGCCAAGGCTTTGAGCTTGCGCTCAATCCAACACTGCTCCATTCATTTTGCAAGCTGTTGGCGGATTCCGTGGCCAAGGCGGAGTGGGGCCTGGACGTTAGTTTACAGGTTGCAAAGACTAAGCCGCCCCAACAAGCGGCCGGCAAGTTGAACTGATGCGTGCGATCCGGAGCCCTTTGGGAGCGGTCATTTAGGGCCTCAATAGGGGTGTGAATCAATAAGATAATTAACATTAATTAAACTGTATAACTTATTGATATAATGAATTATATTTGGGGTGGGCTAATCATCACCAGCGCGCTGTTCGCACTTTTTAGCGATCTTGGGGCGGAACTGGGCAACCGTTACCGCAATGGCGAACGCCATGAACTTCGCATAACGCCTATAACGCAACCCCAACCTGCCAGCGCAGACGTCGTTCAATTGACCATCCCTGGACACAGTGATGCGATTTCGGCCCGTATGGCCGCAAAATCCGAACCCCCTGTACTGCAGTTGTTACCGGACCAACCGGTTCCCGCGCATTGGCGCACCATTGCCGGGCTGTTGCCGGATCTAGGTGCCGGTGGTCTTAACCTGACCGTTGTTGCGGGCCCGGATGACCAGGGGCGTGTGCAGGTCACGCTGCCCGAGGTGCATTGGGTGCGGATGCAGGCCATTACCCAGGCCGCATTTGATATGGCCGAATTCGCAGTCAAGTTGGCCATCGGCCTGATCGGGCTGATGGGGCTATGGCTGGGCATGATGAAGATCGCGGAGGCGAGCGGGCTGGTTGCCCACCTGGTGCGCTGGGTGCAGCCTGCATTGAGATATATTTTCCCGGATATTCCGCGTGATCATCCGGCGCTGGGTGCGATCAGTTTGAACCTTGCGGCCAACATGCTGGGCATGGGGAATGCTGCGACTCCGATGGGCATCAAGGCGATGCATGAACTTAGTCGGTTGAATGAAGGAACGGACCAGGCCAGTGACAGCATGTGCATGTTCTTGGCGCTGAATACATCGAGCGTTCAGCTCATACCGCCCATTACCTTGCTGGCGTTATTGGGTGCGCAGGCGGGCGGATTGTTTTTCAGTATTCTGATCACCACCTCGGTTTCCACACTGGTTGCCTTCGTGTCCGCGCGTTGGTTTGCGCGGCGCTGGCGAGCCAAGGGTCAGTAGTCAGTGATGATGAACCTGGCCTCAATTCTGGTTTTACCCTTATTGCTGGTGGCAATCCCTTTTTATGGATTGATTCGCCGGGTGCCGGTGTATGAAGAATTTGTGCTTGGCGCCCGCGAAGGGTTCGAGATTGCCGTGCGTATCATTCCATTTTTGATTGCGATCCTGTTCGCAATTGGCATGTTCAGGGCAAGCGGGGCGCTGGATGCAATGTTGAATCTGCTCGGACCGGGATTGACAGCGATCGGTGTGCCACCGGATTTATTGCCCATCGCTGTGATGCGCCCGTTATCCGGCAGTGGTTCATTGGGATTATTGGCCGATCTGGTGAACCAGCATGGGGCAGACTCGTTGGTGGTCAAGATGGCCGGTACACTGTTTGGATCAACCGAAACCACATTTTATGTGCTGGCGGTGTATTTTGGCGCAGTGGGTATCCGCCGGACCCGTTACGCAGTACATGTGGGCCTGATCGCAGATGCCAGCGCTGCAATCACAGCGGTGATCGTTTCACATCTTCTATTTACCTGATGATCTATCACGTTGGATATATTGGGGTGGCGGAGTGCGTGTGTTTACATGCGCACCTTATTTGGATTGATTAAAAGAGTGTCTTAAATGAGCGCATCAACCAAAGAGATGTCTGACAACGAACTGGCGTTGCTGATGCGTTCCTGCATTCAGCGGATTGCGACCGGTCCGGAGTTGAGCAAGGACATAACCTATGAAGAGGCGCGCGGTAGTATGCGTGCAATCCTGGATCAAAAAGTTGATCCGGTGCAGGCCGCTATCTTTCTCATTGCATTGCGCATGAAACGTGAAACCGACGATGAAAACCGGGGCGTTCTGCAGGCGATCATCGATGCATCGGATGTGGCGATAGCAGATATCGATGATGTGCTCGATATTTCAGATCCCTATGACGGCTGGAACCGTGGTCTCCCGATGGTCTCATTTTTACCAGTTGTACTGGCTGCTTGTGGCGTACCATCCGTGACCCATGGACTTGAGCGTGTTGGTCCAAAATACGGTGTAACGGCACGCAAGGTATTGCGAGCGGCCGGCAAAGACGTTGATCTTGCTTCAAGCGATGCAGCAAACCGGCTTGCCGATGCAGATATCGGTTGGGCCTATGTAGACCAAAAACAGTATTGCGCCAAATTACATGATCTGGTGGATTTTCGAACCAAGCTGGTTAAACGGCCATGTATCACAACCGCTGAAGTCCTTGTTGGTCCTGTGCGCGGTAAACTAAGAACACACCTGATGACCGGTTATGTGCATAAGGCGTACCCGCCGCTGTATGCAAATCTTGCGCGCCATGCCGGTTTTGATTCGGCCATGATTGTGCGTGGTGTTGAGGGTGGCGTGATACCCTCCCTGGAACAGTCCGCCAAGATATTTTATTACCATGACAAGGGACCAGAACAGGACGTGCTGGTTAAGCCGGCCGATGTTGCAATCGAACAATCAGTGCGTTGTGTACCCTTGCCCGAAGGTGTGCATGCAAAAAACAAGAAACTGGACGGTATTGCCGCCAAGGTAGATACAGATGCGC
>BTQO01000120.1:0-4611 GCA_036985915.1 Gammaproteobacteria bacterium
GCCATTTCAGGATGGACGACTGTCTGCCGGAAAGGATGCGGTTCGTATCAAGCACAATGAAGAGTTGGCAAACGAAAACCTGCAATCACGACTCAACCGACTCGTGCTCGGTGCGTTGTATACGCATCCCGAGTTTCAGGCCGCAGCACTGCCGTTGCGCATGTCTGGCGCCTTTTATGCACGTTACCTGCCAGGCATGCAGTATGGTCTCCATGTCGATGATCCGGTGATGGGACCTGAAGGTGGACGCTACCGTTCTGATATTGCGATCACGATCTTTATCAGTGAGCCACAGGACTACGATGGCGGTGAATTGATCATTAATACCGAATTCGGTGAACAAAGTATCAAGTTGCCCGCGGGTGATGCCGTGATTTATTCCGCCTCGAGCTTGCACAAGGTGGTAGACGTCACCCGGGGTGAACGACTGGTTGCTGTAACCTGGTCGCAGTCCATGGTGCGCGATCCTGCGCAACGACGGCTGCTGCATGAACTCTATCTGTCTTTGGAGACCTTGCGTACGGTCACGCCGGATGCAGAAGTCACAGCCAGTATCAATCATGTGTATGTGAATCTGATCCGCATGTGGGCCGACGTATAGGAAGAATGTTATGGCTGGCGGATCTAGGAAATCAGATGAGCAATGGCGTGAACAGTTGACCACGTAGCAGTACCCGTCCGAGGCGCAGAGCACGACTACAGGAAGTAGGAGTTAGAGTGAAGCACGACTGCAAGGATGCAGGAGTTAGGGCGACTCAGGAGACAAAGCCGAGGAAGCCAGAGCCGAGGGGCCCCGCATAGCGGGGATGCGACCGCCGGTGGGCAGGTGTACTGTGAGCGCGAGGAAGCATTCGTGTCGGACAAGGTTAATAAAACAGAGCAGCAATGGCGTGAACAGTTAACTACGGAGCAGTACCACGTATGCCGGGAAAAGGGCACCGAACACGCGTTCACTGGCGAGTATTATGACTGTAAAGACGGCGGTATTTATTACTGTGTATGTTGTGATGCCGAACTGTTCAAGTCTGATGACAAGTTCGATTCCGGTACAGGTTGGCCTAGCTATGTACGACCAGCTAATGAGCATAACATCGAGGAACATGAAGATCGCAGCATGTTTACGGTGCGCACCGAGGTGACGTGCGCGCACTGTGGCGCACATCTGGGGCATGTGTTTCCGGATGGCCCAACGCCGACCGGGCAACGATACTGCATTAATTCGGTTGCCCTAAAACTAAGGAAGGTCTGATTTATTCCGAGTTTCCTTAAATTTATCAGTAACCACCTTTCCTGCGGCTTTCCGGTAATCCGGCGATCTTGCCACCCTGTTTGCTGGGCATTTGCGGGAACAGGTCATACATGTCCTTGCTGCTGGCGTTGCCCCACTTGCCCTTCATTGCCTTGACGATGGACCGTTCATTCGGCTGATTCTGGTTATTGTTTAAATACTCGTTACGCAGGTAGCTGACAATGTCCCAGTGTTTCTCGGTCAACTCTACGCTTTCCGCCGCAGCGAGTGCCTCTGCAACCTTTTCGTTCCAGTCTTCAAGGTTAACCAGGTAACCTTTCTCGCTGATTTCGATTGTTTTGCCATCGACTTCAATTGCCATTGTGTATCTCCGTCATGTATCTCAATAAATCAGTAGTGAAAAAATAAATCGCCAGGACTTGTTAGGAAGGTCTGATTAATCCAGAGTTTCACTAAATAAATTTGCGCTATTCAATCTGCTTTTAGTGCTTGTCTTTACGTTTACTGGCTGGAATCGACTGCCTTAATACCCTTATGCGGTATGAATATTCCGCAGCCATGGGTGCGGCCCGCCCCCAGTCCGGTTTCTTGCAGTTTGATGGAATCCTCAGCAGGCAGGTCTGCGACGAGCAGGCTGCATGTTACAACCGGCTGACCCGAAATATGCATCGTATGCCGCATGCCCGCCATAGTTTTTCTAAAACGTATATCAAGTGCACGCAATTCATCAACCGCCCATTGTTCAAACTGTATTTCATCATCGAAATCAGTGATGACATAGCGCGAAAATAGTACATCTGACGTCTGCAATGGTCGAATGTGGCTTTCACTGACTTCGATCTGGTGTCCTGCAACGTCGAGCGTTTGGCCGCTCAAACGTTTGGCATCTTCGATGCGGTGTTTGGGTACGCGCAGTTGCAGGCGGGTACGTTTGGATAGTTGCAACAGTTCATAACCGGCCTCCGGGCGCATCCAGCCATTTTGCGATCCGGCGACATGCACCAAATGCAGGCCCGCCAGTGGTTCACCTTCAAGCCAATCTAACGCAGTCTTGAGCGCTTCCGATAGTGCATGTGCATGATCAACCGGCAGGCAGCGGCAACTGATCTTGTACGAGATGTCCACCACGTGCTGTGATTCCGTGCTGGACAGGTCGTTAGTGTCTTCTTCCCAAAACATCGTGCTCACATTAATGTACCGGTAATGCTGCCTGAAGGTCTTCGCGGCTGAACCACCACTGATCCTGTACCAGGACATCGATGACATTGCGCAGCCTGATTAGAAACTTTTCAGGATCGTTTAGTTCCAGTTTTTCCATCCATAAACTGAATGCTTCCTGTGTTTCAGCCTGGCTATGCCGTCTTGCAACGGCGCCCAGCATCTGGCCGGTAAAAAATACCCAATTATCACGGTTTTGGTCGTTACAACGCAGTTCGGCGATGTAATGTGCGGTTGCTGCGGCCACGGCAGCGCCATCGGCATCGTCCGGTGTTTCGTCAATGATATGTTGCAGCATGCTGACGCTTGTTTCGACACCGATCGGAAAGGTCACAGCCAACCAGACGCCCATACCAAGTGCCGCCAGTGACTCTGATTGCTCGCTTTGGAACAACAGGTTGCAGGCTTCGACGGCCTCTTGCCAGTTCTTGCTGGCCAGGTAGGTATCAAACGACTGTCGCGCGTAGTTCCAGGATTCGGCATCGTGTTCCAGGCGTAACAGCGTGCGTGCAATCTCCATGCGGGTATCGGTTGCAGCATCCGGATCGCGTTCCGTTTCCCTTAGCCGATCCATTTGTGCGGCCAAGTGCGCCTGCAATGCCGCGCGTTCCTCAGTCTCCACGCTAACGGTTCTCGCAGTATCGCTAAGTTTCATATCGGTATTCATGATTGCCGTCTTATCGGTTGACTTCATAAAAGGCCGCTTCCAGCCGGTCTTCCCAGTTTTCAGGGGTATCCGGGTAGGGCGGCTTAACATCCATACGGAAATGCACTTCGCCTGAGCGCGCTTTTTTACGAATAATGTCCGCCAGTTGCTCAAAGGTCGCTATTTCGTGGTTTTGCAACAGTACTTCACTTAGATTCAACATGCCGGCTTTCCCGCTAGCCTTCATTGATGCGGTCGTAATAACGGCCGCGGTACATCAGTCGTTCATGCCCAGTATCGTTGCTAAATTCACTGCGGTTATGCAGCACGTTGTTGCAGATCAGGCATTCACCCGGCGCCAATCGGTGCTCCAATATATAAGCGTTGGGGCTGTTCAGGATTTTTTCCAGTGCCGCAACGGCTTCTTCGGTTGCTCGATCCGGCTTCCATTCGATTGACCGGGTCCGTGCGGTATAGCGCATATGTAATGAACCGCGGGCCGCATCGATCGAAAATACCGGGCCGCCCTGGGCCGGTCGAATCTCAACGCCGTTTTCGATATTTGCCGGTATGGTCATGGCGTCCGGTTGCATCAAGGCCGATATATGCTTAGGCGATTGGTCGCGCAGCAGAATGTAGACCATCTCCGGGTCCAGTAACTGGTTGACCCCGCCTTTTGCAGCAGCCCGGATGCAACACAACACTAGTGCGCGAACCTGCCGGTCCAATCGGTTGTAGTAGCCGTCGGTATGCCAGTTCAAAGCGCGGTTGGTATAGGGGATATATTCGCCCTGGCGATTGCCATCGACCACGCGAAGCGCTGAGATATCGTCCTCATCGGCATACAGGTTGTGGTCAAGGTGTGCCAGCCCAAACACCTTGCCAAACAACCGCAACCCGGCCTTGTCAGGGGGCTGCGCGGTGGCGGCAATGGCCATGTTGGCGCGGCCGATCATGGCGCGTAGCGCGGTTTGTTCCGAAGGTGCCGGATGCGCCAGGTCGTTCACCGGCACGATCAGGTCACATGCCTCGGCTGGGTACCCGGCCAGCTTGCGCGCGCGCCATGACTGATAGGCACTGTCATTCGCCAGCGAAAAGGCGGTCCCGGGGTCAGTCAATGCGGCATTCATCATGGGTGGTGGGGCAATGCGCCAGGTTGGTCAATGGGGGGTGCTGAGCGACTAGTCCCATAACGGTAGCCCGGATGAAGGACTTAGGTACAGGGGCACCCCCAATGGGAATAGAGGCGGTATATCCTATTTGGGATATGAGTCACTCCGATTATCCCCCATCAGTGAGAAGGGCAGTGAGGGGTATTCATATTAAGCTTCTGTTGTGGTTAATATCTGTATGCCGAGTGTGGCTTCAAAAGCATTCGCTAATACGTTAAAGTACCGCGCCCTGCTTGGAACTGCATGGCTTGGCGTGCTGCAACGGAACCCCGAATTTCTGAACGTTAATGTTCGCAGGAGACATTGAATGGCTAGCAAAATTCATG
>BTQO01000121.1:0-4607 GCA_036985915.1 Gammaproteobacteria bacterium
CGTTATCCTTGCTCATGGTGGCGTATCCTTATGTTGGTTGTTTTAATGTCTGGTAACATCAAATCAACCAGATACGCCGCTTTTTTTCAACTGCTTAAACACCAGATTCGGTTATAACTCGCTATTGGATGGCAGGCGGTGAAAGATGAAGGCAAGATTTATAGGGTTCGGTGAAATCGAGATTGACGGCCAGTCCTACAACTACGATGTGGTCATCGACAAGGGTGCGTTGCGTAAACGCAAAAAGAAGCCTTCCAAGCCGTATCGCGAACAATTCGGGCACACCCCGCTGTCGGCCAGTGAGGCGATTCCCTGGGGCGGCAAACGCCTGATCATCGGCACCGGTGCGTATGGCAAACTGCCGATCATGCCGGACGTGTATGACGAAGCTGACAAAAGGGGTATTAAGCTCGTTGAGCTGCATACTGGTGAGGCCTGCAAGCTGATCTCAAAAGTCAAGAACAGCGAGGTATGGGCGATACTGCATGTGACCTGCTGAGCGCGATCGCGGCATTGACTATCGACGAACGCGCGCTTTTAATGTCTGGCTTGGCGTTCATGCATAGTGCATTAACGCCAATACGTGCTATAGCCGCAAATGAACCGGTCCCTTTCGTCATGTAAATCACCCGATACATGCGTCGGTGTACTGCTGTTAGTCTACATAGCCCGGAGGGTAGGGCACATAGCTGGTGTCGTATGCGCGCCCCGGGAGATCATCCGGCCAGAACCGGTTACCGCGACGGCCGCATTCAACCACGCCTAATGTGCACAGTGTTTCACGCCATTCGTATTTTAAAAAATACTTCATGCTCGCACGTTGTTGCGGTTTGAACTCAACGCGAACGGAATGGGATTCTTCTTCCTCACCAAAGCCCGTGCCCGGCATGGCTTCCAGGGCATCGGCCGATTCAGTTACCGCCGATGGCGCACGTTTACCGGATGCATCTGAACGCTGTTTCATGGTTCTTTTCTTAAGCGGCCGGATGATGTATTGCTCACGATACACAGCTACTGCAATCACACCCATTGCGCTGTCGTCATCAAACGCTTTGGCATACGAATCATCTGCGTCGGTAAAGTAAAAGCGGTGCACTTTGTTCGCGCTGGTGCGCCATCCTTCATAGTGTTGTGTTTCGTAGGAACCCAGTACATACATGGCCTCTTTGCGGCGCAAGTTGGAGTTCTTTCCGGAAATAATATTGCGCCCATCAACGGCAATGACCAGACCGATTCGATGACCCGTTCGGTTGCGAATGCGGACCCGGTAGTTTTTACCTTTTGTTGCTTCTAGCCAGGCACGCTGCGTTTTACCGTGTGGATAATTTTGTAACGAATATTGCCGAAAGAGGTTGCCACGATCATCCACGATCTGGATGTCTACATCCTGCGGTTGCGGGACAATACTGCGCGCTTGCGTGACGGCAGGTCCGAGCAGGGAGATCAACAAGGACAACAGGGCGATACGCGCCCATGCGTGGCTGTTTTTCTTAGGATTCATGGGGTGCTCCGTTTGTTTAGGTTAAGGGTGTTACACCTATGAACGAACGGATTAGCGAATGGGGTTAGCCCACCAGACCATGCGGGCGACCCATGGAGTTGCAGGACAGATTGGTTCAGTGTTCGACCAGCGATTTGATGATGGTGCAGTCGGATTTGGGTTCCAGCACCAGCCACAGGTGCTCGATCAGCCTGGGCGTTTGGTTCGACAGCACGCACCGCAGGAGGGAAAAAAAACGCCTGGGCTCAAGATTGCCGTGCTGGCAGCCGAGCAACGGCAGGCCGAGTGATTTCATGCCGCTGTTTTCGGTCAGTGTAAACACCGCCCCCAGCGCGCTGATAATCCACGCCTCGGTCCACGTGGGTTCGTGTTCAAAATCATGCACGACAGCATCCAGCTTTAAAGGTGTGCCGCTTCGGATGCGAATACTACCCGGTGGCGCTGCTTGTGACTGCTCCATTTCATCCACGAGCTTGCCGACATTTTCGACTGGCTCAACAATTTTAGTATCTGCGTCGAGCACCAGCCAGGTGTCTTGTTCCACAACCAGTGCATCAACGTCAAACGGGGGCCGGTCCCTGGGCGCTGCGACAATATGGATATCTTGCAGCGTTACCTCGCATTCGCGGGCGTCCCAAACAAGACGCAAATCTGGAGATGTTTGTTCTTTTGCCATGCGTTTGTGCTGTTTTTTGCTGGATGTGAGTTTTAAGCGTAGAACAATGTAGCCCAAATGCGCATATGCGCTTGATTATGTGATGTGTTCGCGGGCCCTAAAAGCCCAAATAACCTTAACTGAAGGCGGCCTTGAGTAAAAAGAAGAAAACAATTGCCAGAATACCGCCAGCCGGCAGTGTAATAATCCAGGATAGGAAGATGGTTCTTACGACACGCATGTTAAGTGCTGATATGCCCCGTGCGACACCAACACCCAGAACAGCGCCAACCAGAGTTTGTGTGGTTGAGACGGGTAGGCCGGTGCCTGATGCGATCACCACGGTGCCTGCAGCTGCCAGGGTGGCAGCAAATCCACTGCTGGGTGTCAGGTCCGTGATTTGCGTACCAACGGTAGCGATCACCCGGTGGCCGTAGGTTATAAGACCGATCACAATTCCAATCGCACCAATAATAAGAATCCAGGACGGTGTTGCCGATTTCTGGGCAACCAGACCGGTGTCCAGGGTGCTGATCACGGAAGCCAGTGGACCCACCGCATTGGCCACATCGTTTGATCCATGTGCAAAGGCCATTGCACTGGCCGTAGCAAGCATCAGCACACCAAAGACCTTCTCAACGTTTGCAAAGTGAAAGTCACGGTCCCGGGACGGGTCGATGTGCATTGGGCGGACAACAATGTATCCCAACACCATTACAGCTACACCAATCAGGACGGCATACAGAATGGCATCCCCAAAAGTAAGGCTTAATCCAATATGCTTCAGACCTTTCAGGAGTGTCACCAGCGCGATAATGAAACCCACCAGAAACATATACATCGGAACGTAGCGTTTGGCGTTATCAAAGGGCCTGCGTGTTGAAAGGATCAGCTTTTGCACACTCATGAACAAAAGGTAAGCAATGATGCCCGCGAGCAGGGGCGTGACGACCCAACTGGAAACGATGATGCCAATCTTGCCCCAGACGATTGCTTCCGTGCCAATACTGACGATAGCGAAGCCAACGATTGCACCAACAATGGAATGCGTGGTTGATACAGGCCAGCCAAAATATGAGGCGATTAACAGCCAGGTACCTGCGGCAAGCAAGGCAGCGATCATACCGAACACAAGAATTTCCGGTTGCCCGCTTATCAGTGACATATCCAGGATGCCTTTTCTTATTGTGCTGGTGACTTCGCCACCGGCCAGATAAGCACCGAGAAATTCGAAAATGGCAGCAATAATCACAGCCTGACGAATGGTAATGGCCTTGGATCCGACGGATGTGGCCATTGCATTGGCAACGTCATTGGCGCCAACACCCCAGGCCATGAACAGGCCGCTTGCGATGGCCAGCACTGTTAATAGCACTATGTTTTCGATCATTAGAGAGACTCAGCGAGCAAGCATTAACTGAAGGCGGCTGCCGACACGTTGTGCCAAGTCGCCGAGATCGCCCGTCCAGTCGATGATCTTATAAAGAAACATCGCTTTGAGTGGTGGGATCTCATCTTCAATAGCGTAAAGGGCTGTGCGGACATCGACTTGAAGCCGGTCGGTATCAGTCTCGATAGCATCGAGCTCCTTTAGCATTTTCTTTACCAATTTTACTTCCCGGCCGCGAAAACCGGTTCCTACCAGTTCATCGAGCTCGTTCACGGTTTTTACGGCCTGTGCACAGGCATCGACACAGCGGCTAACCAACTCTTTATAGATTGGCCAAATCTGTTCAGGGAAGGTCATTTTTCGGCCAACCATGAGGCCAGCAATATCCTTAGCCTTGTTGGCGACGTTGTCCTGCATGGTGAGCATGTTGAGCAGGTCACGCCTTGACATGGCCAGGAAAAGACTCTTGGGCAGGTTAAGGCGTATTTTCTTCTTCAGTTTGTCGGCTTTTTCTTCCAATGAGGCAATCCGCGACTGGATTTTAGTAGCCTCTTCCCAGTTACTCTCACTGAGGGCCTCTATAAATATTGGAAGCTGTTGCACACACTCGAGTACCTTGGCCATGTGTTCCTGTACCGGCGCTACCGGGGATTTACCGAAGATATTGGATAAGTAAACGGGGTTCATTAATTGCGTGTACGTTTCAGGAGCGGCGCAAGTATATATGATGCTGATAGATAGCACGAAGATCGCCGCTCCGGCTTCCTCGACTCTGGCTCCTCGGCTTTGTCTCCTGAGTCGCTCTACCTCCTGCGTCCATGCAGTCGTGCTTCGTTCTCGGCTCTGGCTTCCTGCTTCGCTCTACCTCGCCCATCCGTGGGCTCGTACCTCGGTCGTTGTTCCAGACACGACTCTACCTCCTCCATCCATGGAGTCGCCCTCCATCCCTGGACATAAAAGGGGCCGGTGACCGTCCATCCTTGGACATAAAAAACCGGGGCCAAGCCCCGGTTTTTTATGCGTTCGAAGACACAACACCATGGATTTTACCCCGCGGGCAC
>BTQO01000122.1:0-4536 GCA_036985915.1 Gammaproteobacteria bacterium
ACGACCTGTCGATGCTTGACTGAAGCATCAATAATCAGAAATTTTCGTGCCATTTGACCACCGCCCCATTATGACAGCGCTATGGTTTAGCGCTGCGATATCGCCAGGATTATCCTGCATACGTTAATTCGCCCGCGTTCATACTATAGCGCTGATTTGCACGAACTGTGTAGCAATTCACACTTTGAAGCATCAGTCCGCCACCCACGCTGCACGGATAAAGCGCCGATGAACCGTTATTGCACGTTTATGCTGCCAATCCAGTCGGCAACGGTGTTCGTCAACGCCGGCTCATGTCTCTTAAAAAAACGATCTGAACCCGGAATGTGAACCTGCTTGTATGCTTTATTGTTTGCGGCAGCATTTGCACACAACCCGGCACCTTCGAGATCATTCTTAGTACATATCAAGTGCGGATAAAAAACCCGGTATTGCTTTGCGGAAAGGCGCTTATGCGTCTGAAAACTCGCGCAGTAATGCATCCTGTGCCGAGAACGGTGCCTCATTACCGGGTAGTGCCTGTTCATAATTGCCATCTTCGAGCATGCGCCACATCTGGGTGTTGTCTTTAAGGTAATAACCCAGTTCGTTAACCAACCGGCGGCGCAGTTTTTTGGATTCTACGGGGAAAGCCGTTTCAACACGTCGATGCAGATTTCGGTCCATCCAGTCAGCACTGGACAAGAATACTTCCTGGTTGCCATTATTTTCAAAATAAAAGACCCGTGTATGTTCTAAAAACTGGCCCATGATGGAACGCACACGAATATTATCCGATACACCGGGAATTTCCGGTTTCAGACAGCAGACACCGCGGATTATAAGATCGATCTGCACGCCCGCCATGGATGCTTTGTATAAAGTCTGTATAACATACTTTTCAGTCAGTCCGTTCATCTTGGCAATAATACGGGCGGGCTTGCCTTGTTTCGCATTTTCTGTTTCCCGTTCAATACGCTCAATCAAACCATCGTAAAGCGAGAATGGTGACTGCAGCATCTTGTTCAACTCTTTACCCTTTCCAAGACTGGTCATTTGCATGAATACCTGATGCGCATCCTTGCCCATTGCCTTGTCAGATGTAAACAGCCCGTAGTCTGTATACAACCTTGTGGTACGTGGGTGGTAGTTTCCGGTACCCAGGTGCACATACCGGCGCAGTGTCCTGCCCTCTCGACGAACGACCAGGATCATCTTTGCATGTGTCTTGTAACCAACCACACCATATACAACATGTGCACCCGATTCCTGCAATCGTGTAGCCAAGGCAATGTTTTCTGCCTCATCAAAGCGTGCACGCAACTCAATGATGACAGTAACCTCCTTGGCATTTTGTGCAGCCGTGACCAACGCATCAACAACCGCAGATTCCGGACCTGTTCGGTACAGGGTCTGCTTGATGGCTAAAACATTCTTGTCATTTGCTGCCTGGCGCAGGAACTCAATAACCGGTACAAATGACTCAAAAGGATGGTGCAATAAATAATCATTATCGCGAATAGCCTCGAACAGATCGCATCCCGGGTTCATTTTTATCGGCAGGCTGGGCGTAAATGGAGGGTATTTCAGGTCCGGCCTGTCAACGATGTCACAAACAGCAATCAAGCGATTGAGGTTTACAGGGCCATTAACGAGATAGGAATCGTCTTCAGTTAAGCCAAACTTATGCAACAGGAAGTTAACGATATCCTCAGGTGCATCATCGGCAACCTCAACCCGTACTTCATCGCCATAACGACGGGATGGCAACTCACCTTCCAGGGCGCGCAATAAATCATCGACCTCTTCTTCATCCACATATAGATCTGAATTCCGGGTAACACGAAACTGGTAACACCCCGTCACCTTCATGCCGGGAAACAGTTCATCGACATACGCATGGATAATCGAAGACAAAAATACAAAATCATACGGACCGCCATCAGTCTCCTCTGGCGGCAATTGGGTAATACGCGGTAACGACCTGGGTGCCTGAACAATAGCCATTACACCGCCGCGTCCGAAGGCATCTTTACCCTTCAGGGAAATAATAAAGTTCAGGCTCTTGTTAAGAATACGGGGAAATGGATGCGCCGGATCAAGACCCAGCGGGCTAAGTACCGGCAACAGCGCCTCATCGAAATACGACCTGATCCAGGCCTCCTGTTTTTGCGACAGTTCCCTGCGCCGGATAAAACGGATGTTTTCCTTGGCCAGCGCCGGAAACAGCACCGTATTGAGCACGCGGTATTGCTCATCGACCAGTTCATGGGCTACGACACTGATCGACTTGAGTAAATCCTTGGGCTTAATGCTATCCGGTCCGGCCTGCTTGGCACCGGCCTCGGCCTTTTGCATATGGCCCGCCACGCGGATTTCAAAGAACTCGTCCAGATTGGTGCTGGAAATACATAAAAAGCGCAACCGTTCGAGCAGCGGCGTTCCCTCATCCAGTGCAAGCTCCAGCACACGACGGTTAAACTGCAGCATGCTGAGATCACGACTGACATAAAACTCGGGCAACTTGAGATTGACCGTGTCCTTAACCGTCGTTTCCGGCTCTAACACCACTATGCTTGCTTCCTTCCCCATATCAAAGACTATGCAGGTCTCTTGCCCACTATTCAACCTTAAACAGAAAATCAGGACCTAATTAAAACAACAGGTTACGCAATAAAGCTGGGGCAGGATCTATGGATAATGAAGTCGGTTGGCTGGAAACAGACCGCACAATCGTTTTGTTCATACCGTTTCCTGGGGATCGACATCGATTGACCAGCGAACACGCCTGGCATATTTGGATGCCTGCAAGGCCTCAACCAGCGGGCTTAACAAGGCCTGAAGACAGCGGCGTGACTTTGATCGAAGCAATAAAAGCGCGCGATAGCGGCCCGCCCGGCGCACCATGGCCGCTGGAAAGGGACCGATCAGGTCCACACCCGAAACACCCAGACCGCGCGCAATCTTGCAGGCATCGCCTAAAAATTGATCCGGCACGGTGGCCTTGGTTGCTTCTGCACGCAGCAGCGCCAAGTGGCTAAACGGTGGCAAACTTTCAATACGTCTTTCTTTGAGTGCCGCCTGCACGAATCCTGCGTACCCATCTTTGAGCAATCGTGCCAGAAGCGGGTGATCGGGGTGGTAGGTTTGCAGGTACACCTCGCCTGGCTTGTGGCCGCGCCCGGCGCGGCCGGCCACCTGAATGATTAGCTGGGACATCCGCTCTGCCGAGCGGATGTCCACCCCGTACAGACCTTGATCAGCGTTAATGATACCGACCAGTGTTATGTCCGGTAGATCATGGCCTTTTGCCAGCATCTGTGTGCCCACCAATATCCGGTAACGACCTTCACGGGCCGCCTTGAGGTGGTTGTCCATGGCATGTTTGCCACGGGTACTGTCACGATCGAACCGCAAGACACCGGCATCCGGAAATAACTTATTAAGCCGTTCTTCCAAGCGCTCGGTCCCCTTGCCCAGGAATCTAAGATCGGCATGCCCGCAATCAGTACACCGGTCGGGCAGCGGCTGCGCCTGACCGCAGTGATGACAACTCAAGCGTTCATCCTTGCGATGCACGGTCAGTCGTGCATCGCAACGGCTACATTCGGCGATCCAGCCACAGCCATGACACACCAGACGCGTGGCATAACCTCGCCGATTGATAAACAGCAACACCTGACCGCCAGCGAGCAAATGCCGCTTAATGGCGCTGTTCAAGGCCGGCGTCAGCCCGGCATTCACCGGCTGTCCGCGCAAATCAATCATATGAACGCAGGGTGCCACAGCAGGTCCTGCGCGATCAGGTAACTGCAATCGCGACAGGCGCTTTTGCCTGGCCAGCTGCAATGTTTCCAACGAAGGTGTCGCCGATCCGAGCACAATAGGCACACCCGCTCTTTTTGCACGCATTAATGCCATATCACGTGCGGCATAGCGAAATCCATCCTGCTGTTTATAGGACAAATCATGTTCTTCATCGACGATGATGAGGCCCGGTCTTATGAGCGGTACAAAAACGGCTGACCGTGTCCCGATTACAATCTGGGCACGACCATCCCGTGCAGCTAACCAGGCGGCAACACGTTCCCCATCCGACAGGCCGGAATGGAGTACATACACGGCATCGCCAAAGCGTGCCTTGAAACGGCGCACCAGCTGGGGCGTCAATCCGATTTCCGGTGTCAGTACCAGCGCCTGAAGGCCCTTGGGTATCAGGTGCTCAACGAGCGACAGGTAAACCTCGGTTTTACCGCTACCGGTCACACCATCCAGTAAAAACGCCCGGTAACCGCCGAATATGCCGCACACTGCCGCGACCGCCTTACGCTGCGCCGGGTTGAGTGAATGAGGCTTGCTGGGCGCCACCGGGTGCTCCGGTTTTAGCGCCCGTTGCACTACATAGCCCTTGTGTGTCAGCGCCCGTAGTGCCGCACGCCAACCCGTGATGTCGTTGAGTGCATCAGGCGGCAGCGGTCCATTGGCATCGCGCAACCGCTGCATCACCTGGTATTGCCTCGGGGCTCGTGACAGGTCATTAAGATCAACACTTTTACC
>BTQO01000123.1:0-4528 GCA_036985915.1 Gammaproteobacteria bacterium
AAGCGGTTGCTGCCTCAACTGCCACACCTTTGTTGATGCGCGCACCGTATTGCCCGAGTATCGCCTCAAGCGCGGACAGGCACAGCAACACATTGGTTGGCCGCGAGGAATACCCCATCAGACCAATACGCCAGATCTTACCGGCCATCTCACCGAGACCGGCACCAATCTCAATGTTGAAATCCTTGAGCATCTGGCCCCTGACCGCAGCATCATCAATACCGTCCGGAATTGTGACTGCATTGAGCTGCGGCAAGCGTTCGCCCATGGGAACAACAAACGAGAGGCCCATCGCCTCAAGACCCGCACGAAGCGCCAGATGATTGCGCTCATGACGCGCCCAGGAATCTTCCAGACCTTCCTCATCCAGCATCGTTAAGGCTTCATGCAAACCATACAAGGCGTTAACCGGTGCGGTATGATGGTAGGCTCGCTTATTGCTGCCACCCCAGTAACCCATCACTAACGTAAGATCCAAAAACCAGCTTTGAACCTTGCTTTTTCTCGCACGAACCTTTTCAACCGCCTGATCGTTGAAGCTCACAGGAGACAGGCCGGGTGTACACGACAGGCATTTCTGGGTTCCTGAATAAATCGCATCGATTCCCCAGCCATCTACATCCAGTTCTACGCCACCCAAAGACGTCACCGCATCCACGATGGTCAAGCACCCGTGCTGATGAGCGATCTCACATAGTTTTTGAACATCGGATAACGCGCCCGTTGAGGTCTCTGCATGGACAAACGCGGCGATTTTGGCATCCGGATTGGCTTTGAGCGCATCTTCCAGCTTGTTAGGATCAACCGCCCTGCCCCATGGGTCATCAACCATCACGGCCTCGCCACCGGCGCGTTCTACATTTTCCTTCATGCGGCCACCGAATACGCCATTCCGGCAAACGACCACCTTGTCACCCGGTTCAACCAGATTGACAAAGCAGGTCTCCATGCCGGCTGATCCCGGAGCAGATACCGGAATGGTAAGTAGATTTTTAGTTTTGAAGGCGTACTGCAAAAGCTCCTTGACCTCATCCATCATGGCAACGAATATCGGATCCAGATGCCCGATCGTTGGGCGCGCCATAGCCTGGAGGATACGTGGATGTACGTCAGATGGCCCGGGACCGAGTAAAGTACGGATCGGTGGATTAAATGAAGGCATCGGTTATAACCTCTTTAATTTGACAGTGATTGCTTGGTAATCAGTTTGTTAATGTACCGAATATATACGGCGTTGTTGGCGGAGGGGGCGGGATTCGAACCCGCGTGGGGCTATAAAACCCCTACCCGATTTCGAGTCGGGCCCGTTATGACCACTTCGGTACCCCTCCTGCGATGTATTCAGCACCATACCGGGTTGCGTATTCTACATGATGTTCCGCGGTACAACCGTTTATGAGGGCCTTCGTATCATCATGATGAATTGCCACCGATTTGCGCTGGGAATTCTTGTCATCCTGCTCACCGGCTGCAGTGAAGATACTTCAATCCTGCAGGAGATAAAAAACAGAAACGAGCTGGTTGTGCTAACCCGCAACAGCCCCACGACCTATTACCAAGGACCATTTGGACCTGCGGGTTTCGAATTTGATCTGGCATCCTTGTTTGCTGATCATCTGGGCGTTAAATTGAAAATTGAACTGGCCGAGACATTTCCGGAAATCATTCCACGCGTTAACCGTGGGGAGGTTCATTTGGCAGCTGCTGGTTTGACTGTCACACCTGAGCGTAAGCAACTTGTGCGTTTTGCGTCCGCTTACCAGAATATTGCACCGGAACTTATTTACCGCAAGGAAAGTGGGAAAAAACGGCCACGAAAAATAACTGATACATATGACGGCGATCTGGAGGTTGTAGCTGGCAGTAGTCATGCGGAAAAACTGCGTGAATTGAAGAATACGTATGCCAAACTTACCTGGAAAGAGCATGAGAATATTGAAAGCGATGAGCTATTGTATCTGGTCTGGTCAAACCTGATTGACTATACCATTGCCGATTCCAACGAATTCAAGCTTAACCGTCGATTCTACCCGGAACTTGCATCAGCATTTGCAATTGACAAGCCGCAACCAATAGCCTGGGCCTTTCCAAAAGGTATTGATGATTCGTTGTTTAATGAGGCGAACAGTTTCTTCAGAACAATCAAAGATAATGGTACCTTGCGGCAGTTGATTAATCGCTACTACGGCCATGTTGAAAAATTCAGTTATGTCGGCACCTCGAAATATCTTGAACACATCAACAAAAGATTGCCCAAATATCAGGAATATTTTGAGAAAGCTGGTGAAAAGAACGGCGTCGACTGGCGATTGTTAGCGGCCATCGGTTATCAGGAATCGCACTGGGATGAAAGTGCGGTTTCCCCCACCGGAGTACGTGGCATCATGATGCTCACTCAGGATACCGCGAAATATTTAGGCATTAAAAATCGCCGGGACATTGAACAAAGCATCATGGGTGGTGCCGGATATTTCAGGCAACTATGGGGCCGCATACCGGATCGAATCAAGGAACCTGACCGAACATGGATGGCGCTGGCCGCCTATAACATTGGACTCGGGCACCTTGAAGATGCACGTATCATTACCGAAAAACGCGGCGGTGATCCAGATAAATGGGTGGATGTGCGCGATAACCTGCCACTTCTAAGCAACAAGAAGTGGTATACAAAAACAAAATACGGCTACGCACGAGGCCGTGAACCGGTTATCTATGTGCAGAATATACGAAATTACTACGATCTGATGATCTGGCATCTGGAAGGCGATGCGCCAACCTACGAAGATCCGAAAGCACTAAATATTTCCTCACCCGTTCTTTGAACAGTTTCACTTGTTATACAACAAACACCCGGATCTCCGCCAGAGTAATTAGCGCCAAGATAACTGATGGTTTTCTTGATGCCGCCGTGGTGCATAACTTCGGATTCATGATTAATACGACCGGGTGAATTAGCCGGGTTTTACTGTATACCCAGGGGTCTAATGATAATTGTCGCTCTTCAAGACATTTTGTGTGCTCAACCTGATCGACGTGACTGAAAAAAAGACGTTATTAAATCACCGCACTCTTTGGCCAGAACACCACCTTCATAATCAACACAATGATTCAGATAAGGAAGATCCAATGCTGCATACTGACTAACAACTGCACCGGCTTTTGGGTCATGCGCACCAAACACCAATCGTTCGATACGTGAATGAACCAATGCGCCAGCGCACATCAAACAGGGCTCCAATGTGACATACAGTGTCGCGCCCGCTAAGCGGTAATTACCAAGCCTTCGTCCTGCCTCACGTAACGCGCGTATTTCTGCATGGGCGCTGGGATCATGTTCAGTGATCGGGCAGTTTGCGCCTTCCCCTATAATTTCACCATTGCGCACCAGCACTGCACCCACGGGTACTTCTCCTGATGCCTGCGTTTTTTTTGCGAGTTCAAGTGCACAGCGCATCCATTTTTCCGCATCATCCATGGTGATTTAGATCTGCCAGGGGATCAGTGTCAAAGCAATCAAGGTATTGTTTTCGGTCACTCCCACTCGATCGTAGCTGGTGGCTTGCCTGATATATCGTAAACAACACGAGAAACAAGCGGAACTTCGTTGATGATGCGGCGTGAAACATGATCAAGAAAGTCCGCGGGCAACCTGGCCCAGTGCGCGGTCATGAAATCTACAGTTTCGACTGCACGTAATGCAATGACATACGCATAGTTACGTGCATCGCCGGTTACGCCCACAGACTGTACCGGAAGAAATACTGAAAATGCCTGGCTCGTCTTATCGTACAAGTCATGTTTGTACAGTTCCTCGATGAATATCGCATCTGCTTCGCGCAATATATCCGCATATTCCTTGCGCACCTCAGCAAGAATTCGAACACCAAGCCCGGGACCCGGGAATGGGTGACGGTAAACCATTTCATATGGCAAACCTAGTTCAACACCTATCTTGCGCACTTCGTCCTTAAAGAGCTCGCGCAACGGTTCAATTAGTTCCAGGCGCATACGCTCCGGCAGACCGCCAACGTTATGATGTGATTTAATAACATGCGCCTTTCCTGTCTTGGCACCTGCAGACTCAATCACATCCGGGTAAATCGTACCCTGAGCCAGCCATCTAACAGAAGTAAGTTTATCGGCCTCTTCTTCAAAGATGCTGATAAACACATTACCAATGATTTTGCGTTTTTGTTCCGGATCAATAACGCCTTTGAGTTTATCGAGAAAACGGTTTTCAGCATTAACCCGTATGACCTTAATACCCATATGTTGAGCAAAGGTCTTCATGACCTGGTCGCCTTCATCCTTTCGTAGCAGCCCGTTATCAACAAATACACAGGTTAACTGATCGCCAATGGCTCGATGTAAAAGCGCTGCCACTACAGAAGAATCGACGCCGCCAGACAATGCCAGCAATACCTCGCCATCACCGACCAGTTCCCGCGTGTGCGCGATACTACCCTCAATGATGTTGCCCGGCGTCCACAATGCACCGCAGCCGCATATTTGGTGAATAAAACGCTCT
>BTQO01000124.1:0-4510 GCA_036985915.1 Gammaproteobacteria bacterium
CCTTCTGCCATACTTCATGGCAGGCTAACCCGCGCGTGCGTTCAATACCGGCCCCGTGGCATAAGGTATTGACATAAGTTTAGACTAAGTCTAAACTCAAATCCGTCATTAATTTATTAAAGGAAACTCCGATTTATTCAGAGCTTCCTTAACATCTACGAGCACAGGAGGACATATCATGGCAGAACTCAAGGGCAGTAAAACTGAAGGAAACCTGAAGGACGCATTCGCGGGTGAATCCCAGGCCAACCGGCGTTATCTGTATTTTGCCGCCAAGGCCGACGTGGAAGGGTATAACGACGTCGCCGCGGTATTCCGCTCAACCGCAGAAGGTGAAACCGGCCATGCGCACGGTCACCTGGAATACCTCGAGCAGGTCGGCGATCCGGCAACGGGTCTGCCGATTGGCCCGACCGGCGATAACTTAAAGGCCTCGATTGCGGGTGAGACCCACGAGTACACCGACATGTACCCAGGCATGGCCAAATCGGCGCGTGAAGAAGGCTTCGACGAAATTGCCGATTGGTTCGAAACACTGGCCAAGGCAGAACGTTCGCACGCCAATCGTTTCCAGAAGGCCCTGGATGGCCTGGACGCGTAATGGATCAATCGATTTCAGGGGGCGGCCCAAGGCCGCCCCTTAATCGCTGAGACATTAGGCACAAACCATGAGCGCACCGACGACCGGTCAACCCGAAGGCAGCCTGTTAGCGCCCACGCGCCATCCGATCAACTGGCAAGACCCGGACTTCTATGACGAAGACAAGCTGAATGCCGAGCTGGAACGGGTCTATGACATCTGCCATACCTGCCGACGTTGCGTGAGCCTGTGTCATGCCTTTCCTACCCTGTTTGACCTGATTGATGAATCAGAAACGATGGAAGTAGATGGGGTTGCAAAAAATGACTACATCAAGGTTGTCGACCACTGTTACCTGTGTGATCTGTGTTTTATGACCAAGTGCCCGTATGTGCCGCCGCATGAATGGAACCTGGATTTCCCGCATGTCATGCTGCGTGCCAAGGCCATCAAATTCAGAAAAGGCCAACAATCGACCCGTGACCGCCTGCTGACCTCAACCGATACCATCGGCAAACTGGCCGGTATTCCAATCGTGGTCAATGCCGTCAATGCCGCCAACCGGTTCAGCGCTGTGCGTAGTCTGCTCGACAAGACGATGGGTATCAGCGCCAAGGCCGTGCTACCCAAATATCACAGCAACACCCTGCGCAAACGCTTGAAGAGCAAAACACGAGCGGACCTGCCGGCACTTCGCGTGGGCAGGACACGCGGCAAAGTGGCGCTGTTTGCCACCTGTTATGGCAACTACAACATGCCGGATGTTGGCGAAGACCTGGCTGCCGTTTTAGAACACAACGGAATCGCCGTAAAACTGGTTGACCAGGAACGATGCTGCGGCATGCCAAAACTGGAACTGGGCGATCTTCAGGCCGTGGATGCCGCCAAGCAGGCCAACATTGCCGTGCTATCGAAACTGGTCGACGATGGTTGGGACATCATGGCCCCGATTCCATCCTGTGTATTGATGTTCAAGCAGGAAATTCCACTGATGTATCCGGACGATGCCGGGGTTCAAAAGGTTAAAACAGCGATCTACGATCCGTTCGAGTACCTGATGCTGCGACACAAGGAAGGCCAGTTAAACACAGAATTCCTAAAGCCGCTGGGCAAGGTCCTATGGCACGCGGCCTGCCACCAGCGGGTACAGAATATCGGTCAGAAAACCCGCGAACTGTTGCAGTTAATACCCGATACCCAAGTCGAGGCGATTGAACGATGTTCGGGGCACGATGGTACCTATGCAGTGAAAAGCGAATGTCATGACCTGTCTATGAAAATTTGCCGGCCGGTAGTCAACAAGGTCAAACAGGCAACGCCGGATTATTTCGGTAGCGACTGTCCGATGGCCGGCATACAAATCGCCAATGGGCTTGAATCAGGACAGCAACCCACCCATCCAATCACGATGTTAAGAATTGCTTACGGTTTATAACGCTATGGACAAGCTCGCACGCGAAGACCTGTTATCACTGGAGCAGTATGCACAAACTCGCGATGACTTTCGTGCCAAAGTAATGGCGCACAAGAAAGACCGCGCCGTGCATATCGGGTCGCATGCAACATTGTATTTTGAAGACCGGCTGACAATTCAATATCAGATACAGGAAATGTTGCGTATTGAGCGAATCTTTGAATCTGAAGGTATTGAGGAAGAACTGGGGACCTACAACCCGCTTATTCCGGACGGCAACAACTGGAAGGCAACCATGATGATTGAATACGAAGACGTGGAAGAACGAAAACAGGCGCTGGCACAACTGATTGGTATTGAACGCAAAACCTGGATGCAGGTCGATGGTTTTGAACGTGTGCATCCGATCGCCAATGAAGACCTGGAACGGGAAACAGAAGACAAGACCTCTGCGGTGCACTTTATGCGCTTTGAACTAACGCCGGAGATGACTGCTGCCATCAAGCAGGGTGCGGCGATCAATATCGGCATCAACCACAAACATTACATTCATAGCATTGAACCGTTACCCGAACACCAACGCGCTTCGCTGGCCGCGGATATTGGCTAATCGGCACAAGCGCAACAGGTTCGCTAAAACTTTTTCCTCAGCAGCAATACATTTTGTTCCTGCCTGATTTCAAGATTACGCAGGAAGGTCATACCCAGAAGCACTTGCAGCGGGTGCGTACCTTCGAGAACGATGGCCGGTACGTAGCGTACCTCGATCGGCCCGACACGCACTGAATCGAGCATCACTGCATAACCATACGTCGTTCCGGAAGCGGTTTGTATCCCACTAACGCGCCGGCCTACTGCCCGGTAGATGATGCCGACCTTCTTTGCGGTCTCCTTGTTCATGACCACACCGGTGGCGCCGGTATCGACCACAAACTTGACCGGACTGCCGTTGATCAGCCCTTGGGTATAATACGAACCGCGTTCACGCACCAGGCGTATTTCTGCAGCGACCGGGCTGCTTAATTGCCCACCGGCAACGCCGCTACCTAGTTTCAGTTTTTTCTGAACCCCATTGAACTCGATCACAGCCTCGCGTGCATTGGCTGAAATAAGTGTGATGCCATCGGGGCTGGTCTGCCCGGTGCGCAGGATTGTTCGTACGCCATCGATCGTGAGCACTGCACGATCACGAAACAGCCCATCGACCATGATGCTCTCGACGGCCATTGTGCCGCCCGGTAACAACAGGCTGATCAGCAAACAACCCATGGAAAGCCGTATTCGGTTTGCCAGAGGGTCCGAATGAAGGGTATTGTGCCGCGCCATGAATCCGCTCCTCATTTTCCGCCACGCCGTAAGCGAAGGCCCCGGTTATCTGGGAGACCTGCTGAAATCATACGACATTCCCTACCGAATAGCCGCCATCGACCAGGGGGATGCCGTGCCCGATTCATTAGAGGGTATCGCAGGCCTGGTGTTCATGGGCGGCCCAATGAGTGTCAATGATCCCCTGCCCTGGATCACGCAGGAACTGGACCTGATCCGAAGCGCGCGCACTCACGAACTGCCTGTGCTGGGCCATTGCCTCGGGGGTCAACTCATCGCCAAGGCGCTGGGCGGCACCATCACAAAGAACCCGGTCAAGGAAATCGGCTGGTTGCCGGTCGAACGCTACGATAACCCCGATGCCGACGATTGGCTGGCGGGCCTGCCGTTGAGCTTCGAGGCCTTCCATTGGCACGGCGAGACCTTCTCGTTACCCCAAGGTGCTGTTCCCATCCTGAAAAACCAGTGGTGCAAACATCAGGCCTTTGTTATCGGCAACATGCTGGCCATGCAGTGCCACATCGAAATGACCGCGGAGATGGTTGATATCTGGACACAGGAAAACACGCATGAACTTGCAAATCCCATGGATACCGTACAGAGCCGGGAACAAATGCTTGAAGATATAACCGCAAAAATAGAAGATTTACAGGCAACCGCCAAAATTATTTACGAACACTGGTTCAATCTTCTGAAGCGCTGATGCAGTGTTACGTGTATAAAAGCGCGCGTAAGTTCGACACGTACCTTTACTTGTGCAAACGCGATGACTTTGATGTTTTGCCGTCCAGCCTGCTGGAGATCTTCGGTAAACCTGTTTTTGCGCTCGAATTCGATCTAACGCCAGTGCGCAAACTGGCCAAAGAAAACACTGCGACCGTCATCAGCAATCTCAATATGCAAGGATTCCACTTGCAGTTACCACCGGATGATGCCCAACAAACACCCTAAACCAGCCGCGGCAACGACTACTCGTGCGCAATGGGCTTGTCGGTAAACAGGTAATCGTTTAATTCTTTGTCAAAGGCGGGATCCTGTCTGCGAATCCATTCCAGAACCATTGCGGCGTGTTCTTTTTCTTCATCCCGATTATGCGCAAGGATTGCTTTGAGTTCTTTATCCTTGCAGGCATCGACTCGCTGATTGTACCAATCAACTGCTTCCAATTCTTCCATCAGCGAAACAATCGC
>BTQO01000125.1:0-4457 GCA_036985915.1 Gammaproteobacteria bacterium
GTTGGCAGACAGCGGTGCACTTCCCGCCAGCAAGGTCAGCGATGCAATCTGTAAGTATGGCATCGATGCAGACAAACCCAATCCGATTAGGGCCTGACCATGACAGAAAAAACCCTGGTCATACCCGACATCGGGGACTTCCCGGAAGTTGAGGTGATCGAAGTACTGGTCGCACCCGGTGACCGGATTGCCCAGGATGATTCCCTGATCACACTGGAAAGTGACAAGGCCGCCATGGAGATTCCCGCCACCGATTCCGGGATCGTCAAAGCGCTCAAGGTCCAGGTCGGCGATAAGGTCAAACAAGGCGATGCCATCGTGGTCATCAAGGCCGAGGAAGCGCCCGTCACGGCTGATGACACGCCATCGGTTGAATCGACCAACCACCAGCCGGCCGAAACACCGCCCAAGACACCGCCGGTGCAAACATCTACAGCCTCGGCCTTAAGACCCGCCGCCCCCCTGCCACCCGTCAGCGAATCCGGTTTTCGTAAGGCCCATGCAAGTCCGTCGGTGCGCAAGTTCGCCCGCGAACTGGGTGTTGATCTGGGCCGCGTCCCTGGCAGCGGCCCCAAGAACCGCATTCTAATAGATGATGTTCAGGACTTCGTCAAGCAGGTCATGGCCGGCACGGTCAGCACCGGCACCGGGTTTGAGGTTGCACCGGCACCGGACATCGATTTTTCCGAATTCGGCGCTATCGACATCGAGCCGCTGACCAGGATCAACAAACTGACCGGGTTAAATCTTCACCGCAACTGGGTCACGGTACCGCATGTCACCCAGTTCGATGAGGCAGACATCACAGACCTGGAAGCCTTCCGCAAGGAAATGCTGTCCGAATACAAAGACCAGGGCATCAAGATCACCCTGCTTTCATTTCTTATAAAAGCAGTGGTATCTGCCTTGAAGAAATTCCCCCGCTTCAACAGCTCGCTGGATGCAAGCGGTGAGAACCTGATCCTGAAACACTACATTCACATCGGCATCGCTGTGGATACACCCGGCGGCCTGGTCGTGCCCGTGGTGAAAAATGCAGACTGCAAAAGCCTGATCGCCATCGCAGAAGAACTGGGTGACATCGGCCGCAAGGCGCGGGAAAGAAAACTTCGACCGGACGATCTTAAAGGCGGCTGTTTCTCGATTTCCAGCCTGGGCGGACTGGGTGGCACTGCGTTTACACCCATCATCAATTCCCCCGAGGTTGCCATTTTGGGGATTTCCCGCGCGCAGATGAAACCGGTCTGGCAGAAAAGTGCGTTCACGCCCCGCCTGATGCTGCCCATGTCCCTGTCGTACGATCATCGCGTCATTGATGGTGCGAATGGCGTGCGGTTCACGGGCTACCTATGCAAGGTGTTATCTGATGCCCGCCGCATGCTGCTCTAGGTCTGACCGGATATTAAACACGTGAGCACCGATACCGCTACCATTGAGATACCGGACATTGGCGATTTCACCGATGTTGATGTCATCGAGATACTGGTCAAGCCCGGCGATGCGGTTGCCGTTGAAGATCCGCTCATTACGCTGGAAACGGACAAGGCCACGTTTGATGTGCCTTCGCCACAGTGTGGCAGCATCAAACAGGTGCTGGTCAAGGTGGGTGACAAGGTATCGCAAGGCACGCCAATCATCACACTCAATGCAGATCAAAAAACCGAAACACCCGCTGAATCCGCCACACAACCCAAGACACCAGAGCAACCCGCCGGGTCCAAACCGGCTGCAACAGCGACAACCGATCACCAACCAGCCATCAAAGACCCCGGCATTCAACCCAGCCTGCAAACACAGGTGCTGGTGCTGGGTGCGGGTCCCGGCGGGTATACCGCCGCGTTCAGGGCGGCGGATTTAGGATTGAAGGTTGTACTCGTTGAGCGTTACCCAAACCTGGGCGGTGTTTGCCTGAATGTTGGCTGTATTCCTTCCAAGGCGTTGTTACACGCGGCGCACATCATCAATGAAGCCGCTGCATTTGCCGGCCATGGCATCGAGTTTGGTGCACCTAAAATTGATCTTGCTAAACTACTGGCATGGAAAAACGGGGTCACCGGTAAACTCACAGCTGGCCTTGCCCAGTTAGCGAAGCAGCGCAAGGTTCAAGTGATCGAAGGCACTGGCCATTTTGTTTCGCCACATCATATCGAAGTCGAACACGAAGGCGATCAACAGGTCATTGCCTTCGAACACTGCATCATCGCTGCCGGTTCGCAGTCGACCCGCATACCCGGATTTCCCAATGACGATCCGCGCTTGATGGATTCAACCGATGCACTGGCGCTCGCAGATATCCCGAAAAGGTTGCTGATTGTGGGCGGCGGTATCATCGGTCTGGAGATAGCAACCGTTTATGATGCGTTGGGATCAAAGATCACGCTGGTTGAGCTAACCCGCGAACTGATACCCGGTTGCGATCGCGACCTGGTACGGCCATTGGAACGGCGCATCAAGCAACGGTATGAACAAATCCTGCTAAATACCAAGGTGACCGGCATTAAACCTCATGACAAGGGGCTTGAAGTTCACTTAGAAGATGCCAACGGAACACATGAGGATGTATTTGACCGTGTTCTTATCGCCGTTGGCAGAAACCCGAACGGCAAACAGATTTCGGCTGACAACGCGGGACTTGAGGTCGATGACCGCGGCTTCATTCACGTTGACCGGCAGCAACGCACCAATGTGCCCCATATCTTTGCCATCGGTGATATCGTTGGCCAACCCATGCTGGCACACAAGGCGACGCATGAAGGAAAGGTCGCGGCGGAAGTCATTGCCGGGCAAAAAAGTTTCTTCGATGCACGAACCATTCCTTCAGTAGCGTATACCGATCCGGAGGTCGCCTGGATGGGACTGACCGAAAGCGAAGCCAAGGCGCAGGGTATTGAGTATAAAAAAGGTGCATTTCCCTGGGCGGCCAGTGGCCGCAGTCTGAGCCTGGGGCGCGACGAGGGTATGACCAAGCTGCTGTTTGATAAACACAGCAAACATATTATCGGTGCCGGCATAGTTGGCCCGAATGCCGGTGAGTTGATAGCCGAAACCGTCCTGGCACTAGAAATGGGCGCCGATGCAAGCGATATTGGATTGACGATTCATCCACATCCAACGCTTTCCGAAACAGCCAGCTTGTCTGCAGAAGCGGTTGCAGGCACGATTACCGATTTGTATTTACCAAAACGTAAAACATCCTGAATCATAGCCGGTGAATATCACACTGACGCAACCTGACGATTGGCACCTGCATGTTCGAGACGGTGCTGAAATGGCATCCGTCATCAAATTCAGTGCGCAACAGTTTCGCCGCGCCATCATCATGCCTAACCTGAAACCACCTGTAACTACGGTGGGAGCAGCCCTTGCATACCGGGATAGAATTCTGGCGGCCTTGCCCGGTAACGCGTCATTCACGCCCCTGATGACCTTGTACCTGACGGAAACAACCAAATCATCTGAACTTGAATCAGCGGCATCCTGCGAACATGTCCACGCGGTTAAGTATTACCCGGCAGGCGCTACAACCAATGCCGGGGCTGGTGTTCGTAAACTGGCCAATGTCTATCCCCTGCTTGAAGTAATGGCCAGAGCAGGCCTGCCATTACTGATCCACGGTGAAGACCCGAACCCCGGCACTGATGTATTCGACCGTGAAGGTATTTTTATAGAACATCAGCTTGTTCCCTGCGTTGAACACTTTCCGGAACTTAAAATTATTCTGGAACACATCACGACTACCGGTGCTGTTCAATATATCGAATCAGCACCCGACACAGTGGCAGCAACCATCACCGCGCATCATCTTCTGCTTAATCGTAATGCAATGTTTGAACAGGGGCTGCGCCCGCATCACTATTGCCTGCCGGTGTTAAAACGGGAACAGCACAGAAAAGCACTGCTAAAGGCCGCCACATCCGGCAGTGCCAAGTTCTTTCTGGGTACCGATAGTGCGCCACACAGCGCAACCGCCAAGGAATCAGCATGCGGTTGTGCCGGAATCTTTACCGCACATGCGGCTATGGAATTCTACGCGGAGGCATTTGAACAAGCAGATGCCTTGGATAAGCTCGAGGGTTTCGCAAGCCACTTTGGTGCAGATTTTTACGGGCTGCCACGTAATACCTCAACAATCTCTATACTGAAAGAGCCCTGGGCGGTGCCCGGCAGCTACGTATTTGGCAAAGACCGGGTAATCCCGTTTCGTGCGGATAAGCACATACCCTGGAAAATATCTGCCTCGAAGGCTTAAGGAAACTTAAGATTTATTCAGAGCTTCCTTAAGTATTGATCAGTAAATGTTTTTAACACTGTAGCCAGACTCACTGAGCAATTTCAACAAACCTTCGTTGCCCGGCAAGTGTAACGCCCCTACCGCAATAAAAGCAGAACCTTTCTTTAATAACGGTTTAATGCGTTCGATCATGCGATAATTCCGATCTGTCAGTAACTGACGTTCA
>BTQO01000126.1:0-4447 GCA_036985915.1 Gammaproteobacteria bacterium
TTTGCAAGGTAATTTCATTGTGTTGAACAAAAGGTAGGTTGCAGACATATATTCGGCCTTTCGTCGGTATCCTCTGATACCTGGCCCTGATGGTAGCTGCCCTCATTCGTGCTTATCAGCATATATGGACCCACCCCGTTTTGCAAGGTAATTTCATTGTGTTGAACAAAAGGTAGGTTGCAGACATATATTCGGCCTTTCGTCGGTATCCTCTGATACCTGGCCCTGATGGTAGCTGCCCTCATTCGTGCTTATCAGCAGTACGGTTTCATTAGAACCTTGTCCCACGCCAGTATACGAACGAGTCGGTCTTACCTATTTTGCCATCACTTTGATTTTACCCACGCAAACCTGTGGCGGGTGTTTCGACTCCTTTTGGTAGCCTTACTTCGTATTACCCATTACACCTGTTCACTTGCACGATAGCGTTCGCCACTCGCCATGATCGCCCACATGATTCTCGCATTCTTGTTGGCCAAGGCCACGCAGGCTTTGTTCATGCCCACGCGTGATTTTAGTTGTTGTATCCAGCGGCTACGTGCATCCGTTTTATTGTCAGCCCTTGAGATGACGGACCGGGCACCGTGGATAAGGTTCGTTCTTAAGTAGCGATCCCCTCGTTTACTGATACGGCCCAGGATGGTTTTACCGCCCGTGGAGTACTGGCGTGGCACTAATCCCAGCCAGGCTGAGCAGTCGCGTCCGCGATTAAATACCTTCGCATCACCTACGGCAGCGATATAGGCCGTGGCCGTTAAGGGACCCACTCCTTCAATCTCACCCAGACGCTGACTCAACTCCGATTCCCGGTGAATCGCTAACACCTGTTTATCCTTCTCCAGGAGGCGCTTATCCAGTTCCTGTAATTGTTCGTATAAATCCGCAAATAAGGCGCGCATACTCGCACTTAATCCATTCGCTGCATCCTCTAATATAAGCGGCAACTTCGCTCTTAACTGCCCAATTTGCTTCGGAATAACGATACCATATTCCGCTAATAAGCCGCGGGTATGGCTCGAGAGCATGTTGCGCATTTGCATTAACCGGCTCCGTGCGCGATGCAAGGTCTGGATATCTTGCTGCCAGAGCGCTTTGATACCCACAAAGCGCATGGACGGGCGTCCGACTGCTTCATTGATACCTTCTGCATCGTTATAATCGTTCTTATTGGTCTTAACATAGGGTTTTACGTACTGCGGCGCGATCAGCTTAACCGTGTGTCCGTAGGCCTGAAATTTCCTTGCCCAGTAATGAGCACCACCGCAGGCCTCCATGCCCACCAGGCAAGGAGGAAGCTTTGCCATATAGGTCAGTAGTTGGTCACGACGTAAACGTTTTCTCAGTTCCACTTTTCCATGCTCATTCGTACCATGTAATTGAAAAACACTCTTTGCGATGTCAATGCCTAATGTAGTAATGTTCATCTCGGATCCCCTCACTTTTTGATGGTTTGGAACAATCTCCATCATGGCACTTTAGATGCCGATTCGAAAGTGAGGTGGGTCCATACCATTAGTAGTGACTGGAACCCGGTTAAACACGGTTGGGTAAAGCGGGTCAGCGAATGGCCGCACTCAAGTTATCACTCATATGTGCGACGAGGTATTATCTCAGCGGTTTGGGCTGGTGAACCCGATGATTTGTTGGAGGCTGGAGAGTGAGGCGGTTGATGCGGTTCGCAGGCTCACCGCATCCTACATGTTATGCACCATTGTGGGTTCGTAGCGAAAATATCAGGTCTGGACTTGTGTCAAGCTCATGGTTTCCGTATCGTGATGCGGTAGATGAGTCAGAAACAACACGAAAAGCTGGGGGTCGAGTTTTGCGGCCTGGATTTTGCGACACCACTGGTTTTGTTGTCAGGCTGTGTCGGGTTTGGTGAGGAATATACCCGGGTAGAGGGCTTCAGCAACTGTGATGCCGGGGCGGTATGCTTGAAAGGCACCACGCTGGAACCGCGCCTGGGCAACCCGCCGCATCGGGTCTATGAAACCCCGGCCGGGATGCTCAACGCAATCGGCCTGCAAAATCCGGGTGTAGCGCATGTGGTTGATCATATCCTGCCGCAGCTCGATTTCACAGAAACACGCTTTATCGCCAATGTCTCGGGCTCCACGGTCGAGGAGTACCATGAGGTTACCCGGCGCTTTGATGATTCACCGATTGATGCGATCGAGATCAATATCTCCTGCCCGAATGTCAAACAAGGCGGTGTTGCGTTTGGTAACGACCCGGATATGTCCGCACGCGTGGTGGAGACCTGTCGCAAAGCAACGAACAAACCACTTATAACCAAGTTGTCACCCAATCAGACCGATATCGCCGAAAATGCCCGACGTTGTATCGAGGCGGGTAGCGATGCACTGGCCGTGATCAATACCCTGATGGGCATGGCGATTGATATTGATGAGCGTATACCGGTAATTGGCAACAACCAGGGCGGCTTGTCTGGCCCGGCGATCAAGCCGATTGCACTACTCAAGGTGCATCAGGTCTACCAGGTGTGCCGGGACCACGGTATTCCGATTATTGGCCAGGGCGGTGTGACGTCTGCTGAGGATGCGATTGAATTTTTACTGGCCGGGGCAACCGCCGTTGGTGTTGGTACCGCGCTTTTTTATGACCCACATATCCTGAAAAAAATAAATGACGGTATAAGCCAATACCTTGAAAAACATGAATTATCGTCAGTTGCGCAGCTTAGCGGCAGCTTGTCCCTTAATTAGTGCCGTAACCGATGTATAAGGTATGAATATTGCTTGATTTTATTTCGTGACAAATAACCGACATTTGCTCGCATGGAGGTTTGCACCGGGCCTGACTGACGACCCTTGAAATAATAATAATGCTTAAGAAACAATATCATATAATTAGCCTGATGTTGCTGCTCGTTCCGGTAGCGGTGTTCGCGCTGCTTGGCGCCTTGCTGGATCAGCGGCACGACCTGTTGCTGCCGATGGCCGCTTTAGGCCTGGCTGTCGGTATTTGTGCCCTGCTGGTCTGCAGATGGTTTTATCGGTCCTATGCCCGTTTACAGGAGCAGTCTGAGGCCCTGAAGATCCAGTTTCATGATCAGGCGGGCCTGTTGAGACGCAGCTATAAAAATTATGAACAGCTGGTGCAAAGTGCCAATACCATAATTTTGCGTTGGGATACCGAAGGCATCATCCGCTTTATGAATCCGTATGCACTGGAATTTTTTGGCTTTAGCGAAACTGAAATTATCGGCCGCAGTGTGCTTGAAACCATCGTACCGGCGACCGAGGTAACCGGGCGCGATCTGGTGTACATGATAGAAGATATCTGCCGCAACCCGGAAGATTACAAGTGTAATGAAAATGAAAATATCAAAAAAGATGGCACTCGTGTCTGGATAAGCTGGGCCAACAAGGCGGTCATGGACGAGCATGGCAGAAAGATCGAAATTTTGTCTATTGGTAACGACATCACCGATAAAAAAATACACGAACAGCAGATTCATACCCTGGCGCATTTTGACAGCCTGACCGGATTGCCCAATCGAACATTGCTGATGCAACGGTTGAATGAATGTATGCAGGTGGCGAAAACCAGTGGCCAGCTGCTGCCATTGATGTATCTGGATCTGGATCGCTTTAAAACCATAAACGACTCACTGGGCCACGACAAGGGCGATTTGCTGCTTGAACAGTTGGCCTTCCGACTGAACAAATGCCTGTCGGATAAAGAAACGCTGGCACGGATGGGTGGTGATGAGTTTGCTGTAATACTGGAAAGCAAAGCGGATAGTGAAAGCGCGTTCGATAGTCTGCATCGCAAAGCAAACGAAATACTGTCTGTTATTCGCAAGCCATTCAATCTGGATGGACACCAGATATTTGTGACTGGAAGTATCGGTATTGTGTTGTTTCCGCAAGACGGTATGCAGGCAGAGGCATTATTGAAAAATGCGGACACGGCAATGTATCAGGCCAAGTCGCAGGGCAGTAACCGGTTTGTATTTTACGAATCGTGTATGAATGACAAGATCATGCAGCGCCTGCAACTCGAAAATGCGCTTCGTGATGCGATTGAATCAGGCAGCATGACGCTGATGTATCAACCCACAATCAATCTGCAAACCATGCAGGTCGAATGTGTCGAGGCATTGCTGCGCTGGCATCATCCGGTTTTGGGTGAGGTCGCGCCGGAACAGTTTATCCCGGTTGCAGAAGACACGGGTATGATCATAGCGTTAGGGAGCCGGGTGATTAGCGACGCGATCAGGCAGGCAGCAGAGTGGTATAAGGCAGGTTTTGATCAGATTAATGTGGCGGTAAACCTGTCATTGAGACAGGTTCAGCAACCGGAGCTGGCGAGTATCATTGAACAGTCTCTGATAGAAAATGAACTGCCCGCCTCAATGTTTGGCCTGGAAATAACAGAATCAACCATCATGCAGGATAGCGAACAGGGTATGACGGTGTTG
>BTQO01000127.1:0-4397 GCA_036985915.1 Gammaproteobacteria bacterium
GCGTGCCTTGAAACGGCGCACCAGCTGGGGCGTCAATCCGATTTCCGGTGTCAGTACCAGCGCCTGAAGGCCCTTGGGTATCAGGTGCTCAACGAGCGCCAGGTAAACCTCGGTTTTACCGCTACCGGTCACACCATCCAGTAAAAACGCCCGGTAACCGCCGAATACGCCACACACTGCCGCGACCGCCTTACGCTGCGCCGGGTTGAGTGAATGAGGCTTGCTGGGCGCCACCGGGTGCTCCGGTGTTAGCGCCCGTTGCACTACATAGCCCTTGTGTGCCAACGCCCGTAGTGCCGCACGCCAACCCGTGATGTCGTTGAGTGCATCAGGCGGCAGCGGTCCATTGGCATCGCGCAACCGCTGCATCACCTGGTATTGCCTCGGAGCGCGTGACAGGTCATTAAGATCAACACTTTTACCGCAGTCACTCAGCTGCCATGCCTGCGATGTAGGTGGCTGGGACTTTCGTCCCCGGCGTAGTGGGCCCGGCAATACCCCCAGCAATACTTCGCCCAACGGGTGATGGTAATACCCACTGGCCCAGGTCAGCAGCTGCAATAACGACGCCGGTATGATTGGTGTCTCGTCCAGTACCGCCGCGACGGCCTTGAGCCGGTGATGCACCGATTGCGGCATTTCTGCAAACCCAATCAACAGGCCGACGTGGTATCTGCTCCCGAAGGGTACGCGGACCCTGCACCCAGGCTCTGCCTTGACCATGGCCGGGCCTACCGGGGGCAAGTAATCGAAGACACGGTATACGGGCACCGGGACCACAATTCGCCAGATTGCTCGACGTGATGGCATGCCAGTTAGCGGCCTTTATTCACCTAGTGTCTTAACTGGCACGCAGTAAATCCTAGCGGGGTCATCTTAGGCTCGCTTATCCACAATTCCTGTGGATAAGCCGGTGCATGATTGGAAAAAACAGACACGATACCGCTAAAAAATAGTTTCATTATTAGATTGCATAATAATTAGCCACTTAAGTTATTATCTATTAATTACAACAGGTTACGATAAATATCGTGAAGAAACCCGGTGCATGGTCAGGCTTGATACACCCAAACGCACGGGCTGCACCGAAGCAGTGCATAAGTATCTTCTCATATACCCCCACAGCGCAGTCACAATAAGGCTATTGCCGATTCTTTTGCTGATCCTGTCAACCATCATAGGCCTTGGCCGTTGATTTAGGAAAATCATGAATGATGATCCTCATACACTTAAAGAAACTCTGATTTATCCAGAGTTTCAGCGGTACATGGATGTACCGCCAATATCAATTCCCGTAGGGGATTGATATTGTGAGGAAAATGGAAACTTGTTTTCGTTTTTCGTGCGCTGATAATTCCAGGATGGAATTATTCATAAGCTTCCATAACGGGTACCCTAACCCGTTGCCGGCCGGTCGGAGATGACCCATGCCGAGTGTTGCGATTACCCTAGCATGCGATCACCCTGACGATGTAACGGTCGAGCGCCGTGAGGGGAAGACCCAACTGGATACCGCTGATGCCTTTAATCAGTTTTTCACCGACGTCGAGCGACGCGCCTATCGCATGGCGCACTTCGGTTTGGGTCACAAGGAAGAAGCCCTGGACGCCGTACAGGACGCCATGATGAAGCTGGTGGAGCGGTATGCAGCCAGGCCCCAAGCAGAATGGCGGCCGCTGTTCTATACCATTTTGCAAAGCCGTATTCGAGATCGACAACGGCGCAATGCGGTACGCCGACGCTGGCAGGGCTGGATCGGGTCGGCTTTGCAGCACAATGAAGAGACTGACCCTATACAGCTGGCGGTGGATAACAACGCACGCGAGCCGGGTGACCACATGGATCAGGCATACTCGGCATCGGCAATCGATACGGCACTGACCCAGTTACCCCTGCGTCAGCAACAATGCTTTATGTTGCGCATTTGGGAAGGCCTCGATGTCAAGGCAACTGCACAGGCCATGAAGTGCTCTGAGGGGTCGGTGAAGACCCATCTGTCACGCGCCATGCAGGCCTTGCGTAAATCACTCAAGGATTTCAGGCCATGACACACGATGACGAAGACCTGATCCACGGCATCCGCACCTCGCTTGACGACAGTGTCCACGCGCTCGACGGACAGACGCAATCTCGTCTTCGACAGGCACGACAGCGGGCATTGGACCGGCTTGATACCGGGCATCGCTGGCGAACCATTCACACCAACCGGTTCATTCAAACCAGCCTCGCATTGGTATCCGTTGCCGCCATCGCCGTTATGCTGGTCTGGTCAACACCTCAACCATCCCCGATCCTGATCCATGCCGACGACCTGGAAATGATGACCGATATTGATGGCCTGGAATTGTATGAGAACCTCGAATTTTATGAATGGCTGGCCACGTCGTCGGATATCGGGTAGGGCGCCCTGGATGTTGGCTTTTGCCTTACTGTTGCCCGCATCAGTCCCGGCAGAAACGCCGCCTGCTCAAGCCGAGGACAAGCAAACCGAATCACCTGTTGTCACGGTCGAGATGCTGGAATTTCTGGCTTCTTTCGAAACCGATAACGGTGACTGGCAAGATCCTTTCCTGTTTGAAGAAGAGTCAATGCTGCCCAGAAGGGTCCGGGATCGCTATGGCTATTAATCACAGTCAACGAACACCCTCTTACACGCTGATCATCCTGGGTCTGGTACTCTGGTGGCCATTACTATCGGCGGCACAAGACAACTGGTCGGAATTGACTGCTGAAGAAAAGACCATTCTAAAACCCCTTGCCGATCAGTGGGACAACCTGCCGCCTGCGAAGAAACAACGTCTTAGAAAAGGTGCAAGGCGTTGGCAAAACATGCCGCCGGAACAACGTGCCCGCGCCCAGGACAGGTTCAAACGTTGGCGCACACTGCCACCAGAACAGCGTGACAAGATCCGTGACCGCTACCAACGCTTCAGACAGCTGCCAAAAGAACAGCAATACGAACTGCGAGACCGTTACAAGTCCTTTAGAAAGCTGCCACGCGAAAAAAGGCGCAAGCTCAGGGAACGCTGGCAAACCATGAACCCTGACGAACGCCGGGCTGCCAAAGAAAAATGGCGCCGTCACCGCCGCAATAATGAACGCAAGCACGATGGTTTTAATCGTGGCCGTGCTGACACACAAAACCGCCGCCGCCGGCAGGATTCCGGGCAAAGGTCACGTCGTCACGCGCCATCGTCCGGCCGCAGGGATACCCGCTAGGTTTTAATCAGGCCGCCTGTCACAGGCGGCCTATGAACGCATGGTCTGGCAATTTCCGCCAATGTAAGCTGCAATCCTGACGCTTCATGGTACAGCACTTGGTATCAGTGCCTATTATCGCGCATACTTGTCACGAATGATCGGCACAGGATGAGTAATGAAAGAACACCATGACATTAATCCGGAAGACCTATCCCGGCTCCAGGTCTTCCAGGCCGTTAATCTCGATACACTATCTGAACTCCTGGCGGTGTGTTCTGTAAAGGAACTTGAGGCCGGTGAAGTACTGATTGCCCGCAACCAGACGAATGCTTATCTATACCTGTTGCTGAGTGGCAGGCTGCGCGTTTACCTCGATACTATGGGTGATGCCATAGCAATTCTGGAACCTGGCGAAAGCGTTGGTGAGATTTCATTAATCGACAAACATCCAACCTCGGCGCATGTCGTTGCGGAAACACACTGCAAGTTGTTTGTGGTCAACGAAAAAACATTATGGAATATGGTCTCCAAATCACATGCGGTGGCCATCAACCTGTTAACACTGCTCGCCAACAGGTTACGTGAATCAAATATCAAGCTGAACGAAAGCCAGCAGCGCCAACAAACGCTTCAGTATGAAGCGTCAGTCGATCCCCTGACGGGCCTTTATAATCGTCGCTGGCTGGATAACGAATTGAAACAACGAATTGATCACTCATTGGAAATCAAACAACCGGTCAGCATCCTGATGATCGACATTGATCACTTTAAAAACTATAACGATACCCACGGACATCTGGCAGGTGACCGTGCCCTGCATGCCATGGGGCAAGCCTTGCTCAATAATCTTAGACCCATGGACACAGCAATTCGGTATGGCGGCGAGGAATTTACCGTCATCCTGCCTGACACCAATCAAGAAGTCGCCCTGCAAGTTGCTGACGATCTGTGTTCTGTTGTTCGTGCGGCTGAAATCAGATCGCCCGATGGCAAGCAGTTACCGGGGATAACAACATCAATTGGTGTAGCTGAAGCCAGGCCAAAAGAATCTACGGAAGCATTAACCAAACGGGCAGACAAAGCGCTTTATAAATCCAAGGATGCGGGTAGAGACCAGGCAAATATCTGATTTTTCGTGCCCATACCCTCCTAATATAGTGTGGTTAAATTTAGTGTACTGATGTTTTCAGACTGAG
>BTQO01000128.1:0-4338 GCA_036985915.1 Gammaproteobacteria bacterium
TCCATTCTCCCAATTGTACGTTGACACCACCTGCATGGCCTGGCTGGTTATGTACACAGCTTGCCGCACAAAATTCGGGGCAAATGCGTCCAGTTACACCTGACAAGGGCGCTCGTTGCTCCAGGATCTCAAACGCAAGTTGCCAATTTCCCTGTCTGGCGCATTCCAGGAAGAAAGGAATATTTTTACCGGCAGGACATCCTCTGGGCGCCTTTTTGGACAATTCACCATCACCACCCTGACAGAAACTGATGCCGCAATTTGTGCAACGACTCAATTGTTGGTTCACGATAGTCATCGGAATCTGGTTATGAACGCTCACCCAGTCGATACGCCTCTTATGCGGTTCACGCAGCAGCGCCGACAATCTCGGTAGGTCATGAAAATCTGTTTCGGGCATAGTGGTGAAATATCATGGCGAATAAGCTCTTGATACCGGGTATTCACCATATATTGGATTGCATTTATACGGCAGCCGTTTTATCAATAACATGGTTCTGTATCAAAAAGTTTAGCACTTAAAAGATTTAATTTGATGTAAAGTAATCACGATGCTTTATGGGTGTATGTGAGTAAACTATTCATCAATTTGGCTACGATGTTAATATTGATAGCCAAAGATGGGTCATGCTGGAATAATCAATCATCGCTGGCACAGTGGATACTCTTGTTGCGGTAGGGAATAAATTTCAGCAAAATCGCAGTCTTACGGAGCTGTTCTCTTGAAAGAAATCCCACATGAAATCAGTTCAGTGGCCGACACCGCCGATTTGCTATATTCGCAAGCGGCGGTGAACAAGGCGCTGGATCGAATTGCGTCAGAAATCGAGGAAAGGCTTTCGGATGCCAACCCATTGCTGCTGTGTGTTATGAATGGCGGTGTCATTACAACGGCCGCACTCATGGAGCGTCTGGATTTTCCATTGCGTCTTGACCATGTACATGCGTCCCGCTACCGGGGCGATACCTCAGGTCATGAGATTGAATGGCGAACCTACCCGGAAACAGATCTGAAAGATCAGACTGTGCTGATCATTGACGATATTCTCGATGAAGGTGTAACACTCGCAGCGATTCTTGATCATTGCAGGAAACAGGGCGCCAGGGAAGTGTTTGTCGCAGTACTGGTGAACAAACAACACAACCGCAAAGCACCCGGTATCAGGGCGGATTTTTGCGGTCTTGAAGTGGAAGACCGCTACGTGTTTGGCTATGGCATGGACTACCGGGGATATTTGAGAAACGCCATGGGCATTTATGCCGTGAAGGAGTCATCTTGAGCAAGATCGCGGTTATCGGCGGCACCGGACTGACCTCGCTGAACGGGTTGAATATCACCTCGCGTGAAGTCGTGCAAACACCTTATGGTGAGCCATCCGGCCCTCTAACCCATGGTGAATTTCATGGCCATGAGATAGCATTTTTTGCACGGCATGGTTATGGCCATAATATCCCGCCACACAAAGTAAATTACCGTGCGAATATCTGGGCAATGAAGCATATCGGGATCGAGGCCGTCATTGCCGTGGCGGCGGTCGGAGGCATCTTGCCGGAAACGACCCCAGGCCAAATTATCATTCCGCACCAGATTATCGATTACACCCATGGACGTGGACATACGTTCTTTGAGGATGATCTGCATAAGGTGATGCATATTGATTTTACCGATCCCTACTGCGGGGATTTGCGCAACACGTTAATCAGCGCGGCACAACAAACGGGTATAGATTTTCTGGACCATGGTACGTATGGCGCAACCCAGGGGCCGAGACTGGAAACTGCAGCCGAGATTGATCGTCTTGAACGGGATGGTTGTACGCTGGTGGGCATGACCGGTATGCCTGAGACTGCATTGGCACGGGAACTGGGGCTGTGTTATGCAACCTGTGCGGTCGTTGCCAATTTTGCTGCGGGCCGGGGTGAGGGTGAAATTACGATGAACCAGATTGAAGCTAACCTGTGTAGCGGTATGGATAAAGTCAGACTGTTATTGGAACACACCATTCCCTTGCTTTGAGGCCGTAAGCATCGTTCCTTCGTGAAGGTGCCCTCCGTCTTGACAATGGCACCTTTATAAAATATTTAAAGACACCTCTTAGGAAGCTCTGAATAATTCATCCATGAATTCTAAGAGCACGAAAAGTAAAAAGTGTGATTTTCAATTTTCTCACAAAATCAATGACTTTTAGTCATTGATTTTGGCGGCACTTCCTTTGGCTTTGGCCCCCTGCGTTGCTCTCGGCTCTGGCTTCCTGCTTCGCCCTACCTCGTCCATCCGTGGACTCGTATCTCCTCCATCCATGGAGTCGTGTATCGTGGAAGGTCTGAATTAATCAGACCTTCCTTATATTCTACCCGGCAGGCGCCGGGTTAGTCGTTGTTGGTTGGGTCTTTGGTACGACGGGCTGCGGCGGTTCAGGTGTTGGGGGTGTCCACTTATAGGGGGTGATGGCTATGATCATGCCGAATAGGGGATGATCAAGGTAGTGGAGTTCCTTGCTGCGCATACGACGGTGTTCTGTCAATCTAAAAGAAGCCATCCGGGCGCTACCGTCATCCGCGGTCACTTGGGCGCGATATACCAGATCTGCATCAATATGCAGGTAGCGTTTGCGTGAAATTTTTATCAAACCCTGTAGCTCCTTGTCTGGCTGATTGTCGAAAGAATTAAACACCAGGCTTGGGGAATCCTGTCCCTCGTTAATCAAAACAGGTGGTGCGCTATCTGGCGGCAAGCCCAATTGGCGCCATGCCAGGTGTGTAATGACCCGGTACTGACTGGATTGTTTCAGGCTGTCCTCGATACCTGACAGCTGCCAGAGTTCCTGGGGCAGCATTTGGAACTCAATGGGCGGCATGCCAGGGAGTGATTCATCCGTTACCATCACAAGTTGTACCGCATTGGTTGTATCAGGATATCCCGGCTCATCGGGCCATTCTTCATCGTTCGCACCGGTCATGGCCTTGTTTGCAAAAATAACGACCTCGACATCGTACCATTCGGTATCAGCACGCAACGGGGTTACCCAGCAGGCCAGGAATAACAACGATGTAAAACTGATCAGTGTGAATTTCATAGGTGGTTTATTATGCAGCTTTACGGGTTTCCAGCTGATCAAAGAGACCTTCAATTTCAGTAAATCGGGCTTCATTATCCGGTAGATCCTTTCTAAAGCGCAGGATTTGCGCACCATCCATTTGCCAGGTAGCCGGATCTGACTGGATGAGGGATACAACGGCCGATGGATCGATATCAGGCTTGGATCCGAATTGTATCTTGCCTCCATCCTTGCCGGCATCAACTTTCGTGATGCCAAGCCTTGCAGCACGTAATTTGATGGTTGTAACCCTGAACAATTGCTTGACTTGATCTGGCAACAACCCGAAGCGATCGATCATCTCGACTTTTAAATCATCAAGCGTTGTTTCATCCTTTGCACTTGATATCCGTTTGTAGAGAACCAGGCGTGCATGAACATCTGGCAGATAATCTTCCGGGATCAGCGCCGGCACGTTAAGGTCAACCTCAGGACCGTGGTCTAAGGGCTCATCTAATGCGGGTATTTCTCCTGCGCGAAGGGCCTTGACGGCTCTTTCCAGTAATTCTGTGTATAAGGTAAAACCAATTTCATGCATCTGTCCACTTTGCTCTTCACCCAAAAGCTCACCCGCACCACGAATTTCCAGGTCATGTGTGGCCAGCATAAACCCCGCACCGAGATCTTCCAGTGACTCGATGACCTCAAGACGTTTGATAGCATCAGCTGTCATAATCGCACGTGGCGGAGTAATCAGGTATGCGTAGGCTTGATGGTGTGATCGACCTACACGGCCACGCAGTTGATGAAGTTGCGCCAATCCAAAACGGTCAGCACGATCGATAATGATTGTATTTGCCGTGGGTACATCAATACCGCTCTCGATGATTGTTGAGCAAACAAGAATATTGAAGCGTCGATGGTAGAAATCCAGCATTACCTGTTCGAGCGCACGTTCACGCATCTGACCATGTGCAATGTCAACACGCGCTTCTGGTACCAGTTTCGTAATCTTGTCAGCCGCATTGTTAATAGACTCAACGTCATTATGTAAGTAGTAGATTTGACCACCGCGTTTGAGTTCACGTTGGCAGGCTTCCTGGATACCGGCATCATTCCATTCATGAACGAACGTTTTTATTGATAACCGATCACGCGGGGGTGATGCGATCAATGAAAGATCACGCAATCCAGACAGTGACATATTCAGTGTACGCGGGATAGGCGTGGCCGTTAATGTCAGAATATCAACCTCGGCGCGCAGGGTCTTAAGTGTTTCTTTTTGGCGAACGCCGAAACG
>BTQO01000129.1:0-4334 GCA_036985915.1 Gammaproteobacteria bacterium
CCTGACTGGGAAAAACCAATGCCTGCCAACAATAATCCGGATGATCTTTCTTCAACACTAAATTCGACATCAACCTGATCAGGCGAACCTGGTACTGCAGGTGTTTCTACATTCACTGCAGTAAAATAACCAAGCCGTTCCAGCCTGACCCTAGACCGTTCAACTTTTTGGGTGGAAAACCAGCCACCTTCCATCTGACGCATTTCCCGACGCAACACTTCATCCCGTGTACGTGTATTTCCAGAGAAATTAATCCTGCGCACATAAACGCGTTTACCTGGATCTATGAAAAATGTAAGGGATACCTCCTTGTTAGACTCGTCAATCTCCGGGATCGTATTGACATTTGCAAAAGCATACCCTTCATTTCCAAGGTAATCTGTTAACGTGTTTTGACTATTGGTCACTGCACGGCGTGAGAATGTATCCCCTGCACGAACACCAATTTTATTGTAATAAACCTCATCTTCGGAAAACAACTTCCCGGATACTTTTACCTCTTTGACCTTGTATTGCTCACCCTCTGAGACATTGATGGTGATATATACATCTTTTTTGTCTGGCGTAATTGATACTTGGGTAGACAGGACACGGAATTTCAAATAGCCACGGTTTTGATAATAGGCGCTTAGGGTTTCGAGGTCTGCAGCCAGTTTGGCTTTTGAGTACTGATCATCCTTGGTATAAAAAGAAAACGTAGTCGGTGTCGTTAGTTTGAATCGTTTGCGCAGTGTTTTGTCATCAAAAACTTCGTTTCCAACGATATTGATTTGCTTGATACGTGTTACGAGACCTTCGGAGATATTGATTGAAATTGCCACCCTGTTTCTTTCTAACGGGGTAACGGTTGATGTGATCTTGACGGAATACTTGCCCTCGCTGAAATACTGCCTGCCAAGTTCCTGTTCGACCCTCTCCAGGATGGACTTATCGAACGCGCGGCCGGTTGCAAAACCAACACCTTTAAGGGACTCAATCAGCGCTTCGGACTCAAAATCCTTATTGCCACTAAAGGTAATCTCGGCTATCGAAGGGCGTTCCTGAACAAAAATGACCAGTACGTCACCATCGCGCTCAAGACGTATATCCTTGAAGAATCCTGTTTTATAAAGTGATCTGATTGCTTCGCCAAATCTTTCGTCATTAAATTCTTCGCCAATGCGAACGGGTAAATAATTAAATACGGTGCCGGCAGAAATACGCTGCAAACCCTCAACACGTATATCCCTGACAACAAAACTGGCCGCCCACACCTGAGAGGCAATCAGAAAAAAACATCCCAGCGCTAGTCCGATTCTCCTTAGCATGAAACTCATAATCCTTATGTACATAAAAGTTATATTCATCCGAACACCCGGATGAGGTCGTTATAAAACGCCAGGCTCATAAGGCCAATCAAAAGAACGAGACCGGCCTGCTGGCCGACCAATGCTGCCCGTTCCGAAAGTGCCTTCCCCTTTACAATCTCTATAAGGTAATACAGGAGGTGCCCACCATCCAACAACGGTATTGGCAATAGATTGAGCACTCCCAGGCTGATGCTGACCAGCGCCAGAAAATGCACAAACGGACCTAAGCCCAAACTGGCTGTTTCACCAGCATATTGCGCTATCGTAATCGGGCCACTGATATTCTTGATCGAGGCCTCCCCGATCACCATTTTACCAAGCATTTGGAGTATTAGGACAGATACGTCCCAAGTTTTTACAAAAGCGGCACCAATCGCCCCTAACGGGCTATAGCGCTGCTCGGCGCGCATGGCGCGAAATTGCCCCATCTCGGGTGCCACACCGATGTATCCGATGCGCTTGCCATCTTCCGATTTCACAGCGGGTGTCAGCAAAAGCTCAACCTGCGCAGCATTTCGTTCGACCCGAACCGTCAGATCCTTACCAGGATTTTCCCTGATTATTTTGACCAGTTCTCCCCAGGATGACACCGTGTGTTGATCGATTGACAGCACCCGATCGCCACGTCTAAACCCTGCCCTGGCCCCCGCACCATCACTGCTCACCGCCCCAATCAGTGCTTGGGGCCGCCAACGAACGATGCCAAGGTGGCCTAATACGGCGCCATCATCCGGCATGGCCTTTTCTGTTGGCGGATACAACACATGCTTTACATGCGTACCGGATGTTGCCTGCACCATAAGCTCGATCGGCTGATCGTTGATGAGACCCTTGAGTATGGCCATACGAGCGGTTTGCCAGGTCGGTGTGTCCCGTCCTGAAACTGACGTGATCTCATCACCTGCCCGCAGACCGGCCGCGTTTGCCGGGGAATCCTGCATCACCTCACCAATCACCGGCCGTGCACCCGGAATACCACTCACAAACAGCAGCCAATAAACGAAGATCGCAAAAATAAAATTGAGTATCGGTCCAGCCAGGACGATTGCAGAGCGCACCTTGTAGCTTTGCCGGTTAAATGCCCTGTGCAGGTCTTGAGCAGGGACATCGCCTTCATTCTCATCGAGCATTTTGACATACCCACCCAGCGGTAGTGCAGCCAACACATATTCTGTCTGGTCCCTACCGGCGCGGTGAGTCCAGATGGGTTTGCCAAACCCGACCGAAAACCGAAGCACCTTAACGCCCAAAGCACGGGCCACAACGTAGTGGCCGAATTCATGGACCGTCACCAGGACACCAATGGCAACAATGAACGCCAGAACAGAAAACCCGATATCCATTATTGTACGGCCTGCCTCATCGGTCGCTGGCCAATAAAGTGTTCGGCATGCCTTCGGGCCTTTGAGTCCGCATCGAAAATAGCCTCCAGCGAATCAGCGGGACCGGCCTCGATTACCTCAAGTGATGAGTGAATTAGTTGGTATATCTCGTTGAATTTCAATTTATTATCAAGGAATGACCGCACGGCAATTTCATTGGCGGCATTCAGAATAGCCGGTGCCGTCCCACCCGCTTTAAGCGCCTCAAAGGCCAATTTAAGACAAGGAAAACGCGCCATATCAGGCGCTAAAAATTCTAACGAACCGAGTTTAAATAGATCGAGGCGTTCAACACCGGATGGCATTCTGTCCGGCCAGGACAATGCATAGGCAATGGGTGTGCGCATATCCGGCTGACCCAACTGCGCCAGAAGCGATCCATCCACGTATTCCACCATGGAATGAACGACACTTTGCGGATGAATTACCACATCGATCTGCTCTTCTGCGGCGTTGAACAACCAATGCGCCTCAATAACCTCCAGACCCTTGTTCATCATGGTCGCCGAATCAACGGAAATTTTGCGTCCCATGCTCCAGTTCGGATGCGCAATGGCCTGCTCTGGCGTCACATTGGCCATTTTATTCAAAGGCATATTCAGAAATGGACCACCGGAAGCCGTCAACAGGATGCGGCGGATCCCCCGATCTTCCAGACTGCCATCGATATTCTGCGGCATGCATTGGAAAATGGCATTGTGCTCACTATCGATGGGCAATAACTCGGCGTTGTATTGATGAACCGTGTCCATAAATAACTTACCGGACATCACCAGCGCCTCTTTATTGGCAAGCAGGATGCGCTTACCTGCCCGTGCTGCGGCCAATGTTGGGTTTAGACCGGCAGCCCCCACGATGGCAGCCATGACAGTGTCGCATTGAGGAAGTTGTGCGACTTCTTCAAGTGCGCTTCTCCCGGATAACACTTTGGTAGGCAGGCCATCGTTTGCCAGCCGCTGCTCTAAATCACGTGCGGCCTCGGGTTGTGCCATGACAGCGAATTCCGGGCGATGCAATTGACACTGCATAAACAGTGTATCGACGTCACTATTTGCAGTCAGCGCAACTGCCTTGAAGCGATCACGATGGCGGGAAATCACATCAAGCGTACTGACACCGATCGAACCGGTAGCGCCAAGCACAGTAATACCGATCATGTATCCAGACCCAGCCATTTCACACCGACTACATAAAACGGTGCAGCGGCCAACAGGCTATCAATCCTGTCAAGCACACCCCCATGTCCGGGAAAAAGCGTGCCGCTGTCCTTGATACCCGCCTGCCTTTTAAACAGGCTTTCTGTCAGGTCGCCGACTACGGAAAAAAGCATGGTCACCAGACTGAGCACAACCAGGGCCAACCAATCCCAAGCCGCAAGACCAATGATCATGCCGGTAGTGAGTGCAAACACCAGAACAACACCCAAGGCGCCATAGACCCCTTCCAGAGATTTGGCAGGACTGATACCCCGTGCCAATGGGGTGCGTCCATACTTCCGGCCACAGAAATAAGCTGCTGTATCGGCAAGCCATACAAGTACAAACAGGTAAAGGGTCATGTACGCACCGTACTCACTGCCGACACTAAGCAGATACAACGCAAG
>BTQO01000130.1:0-4322 GCA_036985915.1 Gammaproteobacteria bacterium
GGGATTACTTAACCAGTAAGTATACGGCAAGTGCGCTATGACGTGTAGCAACATCCCAATAGAGGGTGATAGTCAAACCCTTAAATCAGGTGCTTTTATTGTTCTTGTCACGCTCGATCATGGCGTAGGCAGAATGATTGTGAATCGATTCGAAATTTTCTGACTCGACCTTAAAGGCTATTACGCGGTCATCCTCATTCAGGCGCACAGCAACATCCCGAACCATGTCCTCTACAAATTTTGGGTGGTTATAGGCATGTTCGGTGACATATTTCTCGTCCGGGCGTTTTAGCAAACCAAACAATTCACACGAAGCCTCCGACTCCACGATATCGATCAACTCCTCGATCCACATGAACTTGTCCAGGCGTACTTCCAAAGTAACATGTGATCGTTGATTATGTGCCCCGAAATCCGAAATCTTCCTGGAACACGGACATAAGCTGGTCACCGGCACCACAACATTCACGTTCAGGCTTGTTTCACCTCTGATTCGTTCACCGACAAACGTCACTTCGTAATCCATCAGGCTTTCCACACCGGACACCGGCGCTTTCTTGGTGATGAAATAGGGGAACGTCATTTTTATGTGCGCGGCTTCCGCTTCCAGCCGCTCATTGACCTCAACCAGGATGTCCTTGAATGTCTTGATCGTGATCTCACGTTCGTGATTATTCAGAATCTCGACGAATCGGGACATGTGCGTGCCCTTGAAATGGTGCGGCAAATCAACATACATATCGAAGGTTGCAATGGTGTGCTGCTCGCCGCCTGAACGATCCTTGACGCGGACCGGATATCGGATCGACTTGATGCCGACCTTGTTAATCGCCAGCCGTCGTTGATCCGGACTTCCTTGCACATCCGCAATGGATGGCAGATCGTCATGATACGGAGCTTTTTTGGATGTGCTCGCCATTGGCTGAACCCGTTGTTCGGAGATGTTTAGGAAATGGAGATCAAATAACTGAGTAAAATACTAGGATATTAGACTACGGCGGATTGTGCAAACCCGCCGGGGTAGATCGACTGGATAAATTGCCGAATATGGGCCGCATCCAGGCCGCACTCAGCGAGTTGTTCAGGCCTGCTGGCATGGGCCAGGAACCGGTCGGGCAGACCCAGTAGATGGATGACGGCCCCTGTCGGGTGGGCTGCGAGGTATTCCGCGACCGCACTGCCCGCACCGCCGGCCACAACATTATCCTCAATGGTCACCAGCAGCTCATGCGTTTTGGCAAGCTCAAGCATCAGCGCCTCATCCAGTGGCTTGATGAAGCGCATATTGACCACCGTGATGTCCAGATCCTGGGTTGCTTCCAGCACCGGTTGCAGCATGGGCCCAAAGGACAGGATGGCCACACCCCTGCCCCGGCGACATACCTGCCCCTTGCCTAATGGTAGCGCCGTCATGACCTTTTGAGGCTGAACACCAATACCGGTGCCGCGTGGATAACGTACAGCCGCCGGCTGATCGAGCATAAACCCGGTGTATAACATCTGCCGGCATTCATCTTCGTTCGCCGGCGCCATCACGACCATGTTTGGCAGACAGCGCAGAAAACTTAAATCAAAACTGCCCGCATGCGTTGGCCCATCGGCACCCACCACACCAGCACGATCGATGGCAAGCAACACAGGCAGGTTCTGTAAACACACATCGTGGATCAACTGATCATAGGCGCGCTGCAAAAAGCTTGAGTAAATCGCGACAACGGGTTTGTGGCCTTCGCAGGCGAGACCCGCGGCAAAGGTCAGGGCATGTTGCTCGGCGATACCCACATCGAAGTATCTTTTTGGAAATTGTTCTGAGAATGAAACCAGGCCAGAGCCTTCGCGCATCGCAGGCGTGATACCCATCAGGCGCTCGTCAAGCCCGGCCATGTCACAGAGCCAGTCACTGAATACCTGCGTGTAACTGAGTGCCTTGGCGCTACTGGATTTCTTCATGCCTAAAGCGGGGTCGAAGGGTGTAACACCATGATATTGCACCGGGTTTGCTTCAGCCGGTGCATACCCTTTGCCCTTGCGGGTAATGATGTGCAACAAACGCGGGCCTTCCATCTCGCGCAGATTGATTAAGGTTTTAACGAGGCTATCCAGATCGTGGCCATCAACAGGCCCGTAGTAGTTGATCCCGAGTTCTTCGAACAAGGTGCCCGGTGCAATCATGCCTTTCATATGCTCTTCCGCCCTGCGGGCAAACTCCCACACCGGCGGCATATGCTCGAGCACCTTCTTACCGCTTTGCCGCACCGATGTGTAGATGCGACCGGACAGTATGCGCGTGAGATAACTCGAAAGCGCGCCCACATTCGGCGAGATCGACATATCATTGTCGTTGAGCACAATGATCATGTCACGTTTGATATCACCGGCATGGTTGAGCGCCTCAAAGGCCATACCCGCCGTCATCGCACCATCACCGATCACCGCCACGACTTTGCGCTTCTTGCCATCGTGCGCGGCTGCTGTGGCCATACCGAGTGCAGCACTGATCGACGTACTGGAATGCCCGACCCCAAAGGTGTCGTATTCGCTTTCCTCGCGAGTAGGAAACGGTGCCAATCCGTTGCGTTGGCGGATGGCGCTGAGTTGATCGCGCCGCCCGGTTAAGACCTTGTGTGGATAGCTTTGATGCCCAACGTCCCAGATCAACCGGTCTTTGGGTGTGTCAAACACAAAATGCAACGCGATGGTGAGTTCGACCACGCCCAGACCGGCACCGAAATGGCCGCCACAACCTGACACGGTATCGATCAGAAACTGGCGTAATTCATCGGCCAGAACAACCAGGTCATCCTGATTTAACCGTCTGAGATCGGCAGGACTGTTGATGGATTCTAGTAAAGACATAGGCAAACCAACGACCGGAGAATCATGGCAATAAGGGCATTATCAGGTAGTTGCAGCGGAAAAGCATCCGGTGGCTCAATGGTCCCGGGAAACGATATAGCGGGCGACCTGGCGCAGGGGTTCTGCGGTTTGACCGAATTCATCGAGGCTTGCGAGTCCCTCTTCGAGTAATTCGTGGGCCCGGGTTCTGGACGCCGCCAAACCCACCACCATGGGAAAGGTGGATTTCAGTCTGGCCCGGTCAGCACCTGACTGCTTACCCAGCCTGGACGTATCACCGGTCTCATCCAGCACATCATCCTGAATCTGAAACGCGAGACCAATACAACTGCCAAAGTGTTCCAGAGATTTTAGTTGCTCAGATTCTAGATCCGGTGCGCACAGCGCACCCAAACGGATGCTGGCGCGAATCAGTGCGCCTGTCTTGTGGATATGCATATTCTCAAGCTCGAGCAGGCTCAAGGACTTGCCTTCGGATGCCAGATCGATCGCCTGGCCACCGGCCATTCCGCGTGAACCGGAGGCCATGGCCATGGTATTCACCATCTCAAGACGCGCCGTAGCCGATACGGCCGTGAACTCGTTCGCCGCCAGGATATGAAACGCCAGTGATTGAAGCGCATCGCCGGCCAGTATGGCTTCAGCCTCACCAAAGGCCTTGTGGCAGGTTGGCCGGCCACGGCGCAGTTCGTCATCGTCCATCGCCGGCAGGTCATCGTGAATCAATGAATAGGCATGGATCAGTTCAACCGCACAGGCCGGGCTATCGAGCTGTGTTCTGTCTACGTCAAGCGCATCACCAACCGCATAGACCAGTACAGGCCGGATGCGCTTGCCGCCGCCCAACACGGCATAACGCATGACTTCATGAAGCGATGCCGGGTGCGTATCGGCGCTGGGTAACCAACGTTCGAGTGCGGCCTCGGTGCGCCGTTGATACCCGGCCAGCAAGGCCTGAAAAGAAGCGGTGTCATTCGTCACGGTCAAAAGGCTCAACGTCCTGTTGTCCATTTTTTTCCATCAAGATCCTTACCTTTTGCTCGGCCTTGGTTAGAGCCACCTGACAGGTACGGGACAATTTAATGCCGTTTTCATAGCATTCAAGCTGTTGCTCCAAGGTTAAATCGCCCTGCTCCATTTTCTCCACCAGCAATTCCAGCTGTTTGAGCGATTGTTCAAAATCGGGTGTGTGGGTTTTTTTCCGCGGCATCGTTCGTGACGGTTAATCAAGGGTCGCAAACGCTAAGCCATGATCGTTAACAGGTCAAATTAAACCGCCCCCCTTCTGCCATACTTCATGGCAGGCTAACCCGCGCGTGCGTTCAATACCGGCCCCGTGGCATAAGGTATTGACATAAGTTTAGACTAAGTCTAAACTCAAATCCGTCATTAATTTATTAACATCTACGAGCACAGGAGGACATATCATGGCAGAACTCAAGGGCAGTAAAACTGAAGGGAACCTG
>BTQO01000131.1:0-4315 GCA_036985915.1 Gammaproteobacteria bacterium
CGCCAGACAGACTTTGCCAGGCGGTACTTGATCACGAGGCTGATCTGGGTATTGCCCTGGATGGTGATGGTGACCGTGTTGCGATGGTCGATCACCTGGGTACCGTTCTGGATGGTGACGAGTTGTTATACATTATCGCGCGGGCACGTAAACAGGATGGCCGAATACAAGGTGGTGTGGTTGGTACGGTAATGAGTAACCTCGGTTTGGAGGAGGCCATACATGACATGGGGCTCGAGTTTGAGCGCTCGTGCGTGGGTGATCGCTATGTGCTCAAACAGCTAAAGCAGCGCGGCTGGTCTTTGGGTGGCGAGTCATCGGGCCATATTATTTGCCTGGACCGCACAACCACAGGCGATGGAATTATCGCAGCACTTCAGGTGCTGCATGCCATGCGTCAGTCGGATGTCAGTCTGAAAGTGTTGAAATCCGGCCTGAGAAAATATCCCCAGGCCGTGGTGAATGTGGCCATTTCCTCCGCCATTGACCCGGAAACGCTGGCGCCGGTGCAACGGGCCATCCGCGCTGCGGAGCGCAAGCTCAGTGGTCACGGACGCGTGTTGTTAAGGCCATCCGGCACAGAGCCGATGGTTCGTGTGATGGTCGAGGGTGAGGATAATGCGTTGGTGGATGCATTGGCCCGGCAATTGGCGGGCGCTGTCGACCAGGCCATCCGCAGCGCCCCCACGACGCCTGCCTGAGCCGTAAGTCCGTAGAGTTCATTGATTTATAGAAGCTACGCCGGTAAGCTTCGCCGCGCTTTTTTCCTCGACTCATAATGCAAGGGTTTCTGATGCGAAAACCATTGGTAGCTGGTAACTGGAAGATGAGCGGTACACTGGATTCCACCAGGGATCTGGTCACGGCCATTAAATCGGATGCGCCCTTGGGTGCTGAAATTGTCGTGTGCGCACCGTTTGTGTATCTGGCAGAGGTGCAGTCGCTGCTTGCCGGTACACCCGTTGCTTGGGGCGCACAGGATCTGAGCGAGTATGAGAGTGGCGCCTATACCGGAGAAGTCTCCGGCATGATGCTGACCGATTTTGCCTGCCAGTATGTCATCGTCGGGCACTCGGAGCGGCGTACGATCTTTGGCGAGAGCGATACCTTGGTAGCCGAGAAATTTGCTGCGGCTCAAAAATGTGGATTAACGCCCATTTTATGTGTCGGTGAATTACTCGAAGAGCGTGAAGAAGGTGTGACCGATGAAGTGGTCGCCAGTCAACTCGATGCGGTGATCGGCATGGTGGGTATCGGCGCATTTTCCGAGGCCGTTGTGGCCTATGAACCTGTTTGGGCCATCGGTACCGGTAAAACAGCCACACCGGAGCAGGCGCAAGAGGTGCATGCCATGATTCGGCAAAAACTGGCAGGTCAAGATGCCGCAATCGCAAACAATTTACGCATTCTCTATGGCGGAAGCGTTAAGGGCAATAACGCCTCGGAGTTGTTTGGCATGGCTGATATTGATGGGGGTTTAATCGGCGGCGCATCGTTACTGGCTGATGAATTTCTGACGATTTGCCGCGCAGCTGCCTCCTGAAGGTACAGATAACACCCCGTCACCGGTTACCATTTATGTACAGCCTGCTTTTAATCTTTCATGTAATGCTTGCCCTGGCGCTGGTGGGTCTGATCATGATGCAGCATGGTAAGGGTGCGGATGCAGGTGCTGCATTTGGCAGCGGGTCATCAGGCACTGTCTTTGGCGCTGCTGGAACTGGTTCATTCATGACACGCCTGACAACCGTGCTTGCCATTACTTTTTTTGCAACGAGCCTGACGCTTGCCGTATTTACTCAGGATGTGACGGGTAGGACGGGTCAACAGAAAGGCAGCGATAGCGTCATTTCCGAGGACCAACCCGTACCATCGGGTCAGCCAACAGCAGGTCAAACCAGTCCCACGCCTTCGCCTGGTGCGATCATTCCCAAGCAACCAGGTGAGACGCCAGCCGTTCAGGAGCAACCGGTCAGCCCGGTAGATTTGATACCGGAGCAGCCTGCGGGTGCAGATGCTGCTGGATCAGATTCATCCAGCAATCGCTAAAGATCCGGGTGCGGTTATTTCGGCCGTTGATCGTCCGCCGAAGGATGCCATTGCCCGATCCGCATACTTAAAGGGAACTCTGAATCAATCAGGGTTTCCTTAAAGAAGTAGTGTTTGCAACATTTGCGGTTGGGCCGGCTCACGCACATGCTTAATATTGCCGATGTGGTGGAATTGGTAGACACGCTGTCTTGAGGGGGCAGTGGCGCAAGCCGTGCCGGTTCGACTCCGGCCATCGGCACCAATCGTGATGGGCCCGTTTGCTGGCCCCGCAGGCAAACAGGTGCCAACTGCTCAGCGCTCTAAATCAAGCATATACAGTAACTATTTGATATAAAAAGAATTTGTACCCCGATTATATTGACACGATCACAGTTGCTCGCCTATCCTCACCGTTTCCTTGGACCTTGGCCGTTGCGGGCATAACCGGTTTATCGGGGTGGGCACACATTCGTGATTGAAAATTATCTTCCTATTCTGGTTTTTCTCATTATCGGCGCCTTGTTTGGTGTAATGCCTATCACTATGGGTTACTTCATGGCACCGCACCGCCCGGATAGTGAAAAACTATCACCCTATGAGTGTGGTTTCGAGGCTTTTGAAGATGCCCGCATGAAATTCGATGTGCGTTATTACCTGGTTGCAATTCTCTTCATTATATTCGATCTGGAAATCGCCTTTATGTTTCCCTGGGCGGTGGTGTTAAAAGACCTGGGCGAGGCGCAATTATTTGCATTGATAGCCATGGCAATATTTTTATTAATTCTTGTTGTCGGTTTTATATACGAATGGAAAAAAGGTGCACTTGAATGGGAATAGAAGGTGTACTTGAACAAGGGTTTGTAACCACGACCGCTGACTCGTTGATTAACTGGGCGCGAACCGGGTCCATGTGGCCCATGACCTTCGGGCTTGCGTGTTGCGCAGTTGAGATGATGCATGCAGGTGCGTCCAGATATGATCTGGACCGCTTCGGTATGGTCTTCAGGGCGAGCCCAAGGCAATCTGATGTCATGATCGTTGCTGGCACCTTGATTAATAAAATGGCGCCTGCACTCCGGAAGGTATATGACCAGATGGCAGAACCACGCTGGGTTATTTCAATGGGTTCTTGTGCAAATGGTGGTGGTTATTACCATTATTCATACTCTGTTGTTCGCGGATGTGATCGTATCATTCCAGTTGATGTTTATGTGCCCGGTTGCCCGCCGACAGCTGAAGCACTGTTGTACGGTATTCTCCAGCTGCAGAACAAGATCAAACGAACCAATACAATCGCCCGTTAGTCATCTCTAACATGACCAGCAAAATAAAGACGCTTGAAGAGCGCCTCATGGTGCATTTTGGCAATTCTATTGAAAGTAGCGTCATCAGCCATGGCGAATTAACGCTGGAGGTGTCATCAGAAAATCTTCCAAGTGTATGTGGCCAGCTCAGAGATCAATTCGGTTTTGCTGAATTGATCGATATCTGCGGTGTTGATTACTCTCAATATGGTGATGCTGAATGGGAGACTGATAACGCGACCAGCACCGGTTTCTCGCGCGGTGTCCATGCACATAGCCATGGCCATGGTGTTGAAGCTGCCGCTCGGGAACACCAGCCAACAGGGCGATATGCCGCTGTTTATCACTTACTTTCTATAGAGAATAATCAGAGGCTGAGGATTCGTTGTTTTGCACCGGATGATGAATTACCGGTTATTCCGTCGGTTGTGGAAAACTGGAATTGTGCCAACTGGTTTGAACGCGAGGCCTTTGATCTGTTTGGTATTGTGTTTGAAGGTCATCCGGATCTACGCAGAATACTGACTGATTATGGTTTTATCGGTCATCCGTTCAGGAAAGACTTTCCGCTCACCGGTCATGTTGAAATGCGTTATGACCCGGAAAAGAAGCGTGTTGTCTACCAACCCGTCAGTATTGAGCCGCGCGTCCTGGTGCCGCGCGTCATTCGCAAGGCGGAACAGGATGATACATCTGGGGGCAAGCACGATGCCTGAGATACGCAACTTTGGTCTGTGTCTATCGCCATGCTCGGGCGCAGCCTCATGCCGGCGACCAGTAGGGAGCGCCCGCGACTGCTCCCCCCTGGACCCCCCAGCGCGCCTTGCGGCGCTTATGCAATTCATGCAAGCGGTGGGTTATGCCTGAGATACGCAACTTTGGTCTGTGTCTATCGCCATGCTCGGGCGCAGCCTCATGCCGGCGACCAGTAGGGAGCGCCCGCGACTGCTCCCCCCTGGACCCCCCAGCGCGCCTTGCGG
>BTQO01000132.1:0-4255 GCA_036985915.1 Gammaproteobacteria bacterium
AAACGAAAACAAGTTTCCGTTTTCCTCACAATATCAATCCCCTGCGGGGATTGATATTGGCGGTACAGTCGCTCCCGGCATCCTGCCTCTCGCGACACTTGTACATCCGTGTACATCGTCCGTGTACCGCGGAAACTCAGAATAAATCAGAGTTTCCTTAAGATGTTATGCGCTGACTTCGTTTTGGTAATAATCCATCAGGATTTGGGCAACCTCAGGACGTGAAAATTCAGAAGGTGGTGCTATACCATTACCAAGCATTTCACGAACTTTGGTGCCAGAAAGCAGTATAAAATCTTCTTTGGTATGGTCTGGTGCGTCGCGCATCATGACTATCTTATTGAGCTTCTTTGACCATGCCGTATGATCAGCACGGAAGATTTCTATATCCAGAGCGCCTTTGGGCACTTCATCGTCGAAGATGGCTTGGGCGTCAAATGCACCGTAATAATCCCCGACACCTGCGTGATCTCTACCGATGATAAAATGCGTAGCACCCATATTTTGTCGGAAAACTGCATGCAGTACTGCCTCGCGCGGACCTGCATATAGCATGTCAAATCCGTAACCCGTGATCATTGCAGTATTGGGTTTAAAATAAACCTCAACCATTTTTCTGATAGAAGCATCTCGAACATGGGCGGGTATATCGCCTTTCTTTAGTTTTCCTAACAGCATGTGAATAACTACACCGTCTGCATTTACAGCATCCATAGCCATTTTGCACAACTCTTCATGCGCGCGGTGCATGGGGTTACGTGTTTGAAACGATACGATTGTCTTCCAGCCGCGCTCGGCTATCTCGCTGCGTATTTCAACTGCGGTACGGAAAGTGTCGGGAAAGTCCTGTTGGAAATAACTGAAGTTCAGTACCTTGATTGGTCCTGACAGAGCATATCTTCCCGAAGAAGAGAAGGCTGCAACACCTGGGTGCTCGGAGTCCGTGGTCCTGTATACTTTTTCCATGATAAGTTCAGCTTCATCGTCACTCATTTCCTCGATATCTTCGATATCCATCACAGCGACGATGGGATGTTCAGCGATATTGGGATCGCGCAACGCTATTCTTTTCTTGCCCTTAACGGAAGCAATGTCATCTGCAAGGTTAAGGACGGGCGTTGGCCAGAATAGGTTATCCGTCGTATGCATCCGTTCAGCTACACTAATGGCATCCGCAAGGTTCATGTAACCTGTTAGCGGATTGAAGTAACCGGCACCCAGCATGACCGCATTTGCATTCGCAGCAGAATTTAGTGTCAGCGATGGCAGGTTTTCTGCTTCATGTAATAGTTCATGGTGTTCGTTGGAATTGTATACGAACAGTGGGTTCAGTTTTTCAGAACCATGCGGCTTAATCATGCTGCTTCTCCTATCATAGTTATTTACTTGGAATTAAAAAGATTAAAAAAGCTATCCTTACTTTGGTTTAGATGTTTATTATTCAACTTTAAAATACAGCAGCAGCCGGAATATTGCGCCGGTCTCTTACTGCCTGGGCCAATCTTTTCAGTAACGTAGCGGAATCATCCCAACCAAGACATGCATCAGTAATACTTTTGCCATATTCAAGTGGTTTACCGGGGACAATATCCTGCCGATCCGCATTAATATGGCTTTCAACCATGACGCCTGCAATGCGGTTTTCTCCTGAAGCAATTTGGTTCGAGATGTTCTCTCCAACGTTCATTTGCTGGTGATATTGTCTTTCACTGTTTGCATGGCTAAAGTCGACCATCAGCTTCGGCTCCAATCCGACTTCTTCGAGTTGTTGTGCTGCATCGTTAACGCTTTTTGAATCGTAGTTTGGTTTTTTCCCGCCACGAAGGATGAGGTGGCAATCCTGGTTTCCACTGGTAGAAAAAATTGCTGAGCGGCCAGACTTGGTCAGGGAAAGAAAATGATGGGGCTGGTTGCCTGCGCGGATAGCGTCTATCGCAACCTTAAGGGCACCATCGGTTCCATTCTTAAACCCAACCGGGCAGGACAACCCGGACGCAAGCTCGCGGTGTACCTGGCTTTCTGTCGTTCTTGCTCCAATCGCACCCCAACTGATCAGGTCGGCGAAATACTGAGGGGTGACCAGGTCGAGAAACTCTGTGCCTGCTGGTATGCCCAGGTTGTTCAATTCAAGCAGCAGTTTTCGTGCGATACATAGCCCCTTGTTGATCTCAAAGCTACCATCAAGGTTTGGATCATTAATAAGCCCTTTCCAACCCACCGTAGTGCGCGGTTTTTCAAAGTACACACGCATGATGATTTCAAGATCATCAGCGAGTGCCTCACGCATTGTTTTAAGATTCGCGGCATAGGCAAGCGCGGCCTCGGGGTCATGGATCGAGCAGGGCCCGATGATGACAATGAGCCGGTCATCTTCGCCATGCAGGATATTGTGCACGGCCTGACGCGAAGCCCAGGTTGTTTCTGCCGCGGCATCGGTGAGCGCATGCTCGGCATGGACCACTTCTGGCGGCAGGACCTCTTTGATTTCCTGGATCCGAAGATCGTCTGTCAGGTATTTGGACATGCAAGTTTGCGGCGTGGTGCGGGGTGTTGACTGGTATATAAGGGGTCGCTAATGATACGGTGAAATTACCGTGCATTAAAGCCAAGCAAACTCTGATTTATTCTAAGTTTCCTTAGCTACCAGGATGTACCGCCAGAATCGATCCCCGCAGGGGATTGATTTTGCGAGGAAAACGGAAACTTGTGTTCGTTCTCCGTGCGCTGATGATTCATAGATGGAATTATTCATAAGCTTCCCTAAAAAGCGCCCGAAGGCGGCGATCTGCCGTTTTATGCCCGGATCTGCAGCACCAGATTCAGCGGCAGGTGGTCAGAACCCAGGTCGGGCCCCAGGCGCCTGTCCGTAACCGAGATGCCGCTGGAGATCAGCGCATGATCGATCGGGATGCCTAGCAGTTTAGGCAGCCATGCGGGCGACCATGTGTTGTGCAGACCAAACCCTTGGGCACTATCACGAAGCGAAGCCGATTTGAGTAGCCCGGCGAAGGCAGACGACCATGGTGTGCTGTTCAGGTCACCAATGACCAACGCCGCCCGTTGCCCTTTATTCTTGCTAGCAAGCCGGATTGCTTCAGCTGTAGCTTTATACATGACGTTGCGCCGTTTGAACATGGCCTGGTTTATCGGGGGTGGCGGGTGGATGGCATAGAGCGTAAACGCCGCGCTCTTGTCAGGTGTGGATGCATTGAGAATGACGGCGGGGATGTCGACGTCCCCCAGTAGTGCACTATGAATCGATGCCTGTGCCAGGCGTGTAAAAACAGCCATACCAAATGGATCATCCCTGAGTGCCGTTGTATAGACTGGATAAGTATTGTTCAGGCGTTTTAGTGCCGGCCGCCAGGCTGGTGTGGTTTCCATCAGAATAATAATGTCAGGTGATGGCTGAACTGAAAGGAGGTAATCGATGACTTTTCCGGGTGTCTGATTTTCAAGGCTGACGTTGTAATGAAATATTCTTAACTCATCTCCTTGTGTCATTGCCGGCTCAGGCGACCATAGCGGCCAAAGCTGTATCAGGTAAAATGCAAGCAGTGCAACTAAAATCAGTAACCAGCGCCTGTTGTGCGAGATTGCGAACCAGATCAACAACACAACTGACGTAAATGCATAATGTGGCACAAAATGGGTTGTGAGATCAGCAAGCCATAGCCATCGATCAAGCAGCGAAAAAAGGCTTGTCACAAGGAGCGCAATCGCAATAAATTGCACGCGCCGGTCAATGAATGTAAACATGCGCGAGCTGAAATTCATTGAGCTAAACAATAACTGTTGGATCGAGATGTTGTTGAATAATTCAGTAACTTGTCGGCGTTCCATGCCTGCGTTAATTAAGACCGGCCAATCCCATAATAGATAATTCCTTCACGCAACATTGCCTTGGGATCAAACAGATTTCGTCCATCAAAGATAACAGGTGACTTAAGGCGTGTTTTCAACGTATTGAAATCCGGACTCCTGAAAATGCGCCATTCAGTTACAATTACCAGTGCATCGGCATTGTTCAGGGCATCATCGGGGCTTTCATATAATTTAAAATCATCCCGATCGCCATAAATTCGTCTGGCCTCAATCATTGCAGCAGGGTCGTACGCCTGCACAGTGGCACCTCTATTCCATAGCTGCTCCATCAGAACCCGGCTTGGCGCTTCACGCATGTCATCCGTATCAGGTTTGAATGCAAGACCCCAGACAGCAAGCACCTTGCCTTTGAGATTACCCTCGAAATGCT
>BTQO01000133.1:0-4231 GCA_036985915.1 Gammaproteobacteria bacterium
CACCATATTATAACCCTTCGTTGCCGCCACCATCGCCAGCGCAATACCGGTATTGCCACTGGTTGCCTCGATCAGGGTATCGCCGGGTTTGATTTCCCTGCGCTCCTCGGCGCGTTGAATCATGCTCAGCGCCGGCCTGTCCTTGACCGAACCAGCGGGATTATTGCCCTCGAGTTTAGCCAACAGCGTGTTGCTGGTTTTACCGCCCAGGCGTTGCAGTTTAACCAGTGGCGTATTGCCAATGAAATCTTGCAGCCCTTTCATCTAGATAACTTCTTGTAATGCATCGTTTGTTAACGTAAGTCCGCTTTCACTTTCTGCTGCCATATACACAACGATTAATTGTACAGATTTGGCGCCCCGGAATTCATTGATATCCAGTCGATAAAGCATGCGTACCCGCTGCGAATCGTGCGCGGGCTTATCTTCCAGCTGGTTAAACGCGATGGCATCGACTTTAACGCCGCCTTCATGACTTAATACCATTTTCACATGTTTGCCGCCAACGATACGGCTGCTGACGACCTTGAATGTTCCTTCGAACAATGGCTCCGGAAATCCCTGGCCCCAGGGGCCTGCGTCGCGAAAGGTTTCTGCCAACGAAAGATGAAGCTCATCTGCCTCCAGCTCACCATCACTCAGTAATATCTCCTGTAGATCGCTTTCATCCAATTGTTGCGCCGCCAATTCATCAAACGCTGCCGCAAAGGCATCAAAATCATCCTGCCGTATGCTGAGACCAGCCGCCATGGCGTGGCCACCAAATTTCTGTAACAACTGCGGATATTGCGTGGCCAGCTGATCCAGGGTATCGCGAATATGGAAACCACTAATGGATCTCGCCGAACCTTTTAGTTCGCCATCACCCGCCGGGGCCATGGCGATGACTGGCCGGTGATAACGCTCTTTCAGTCTGGAAGCCACCAACCCCACCACACCCTGATGCCAACGTTCATCAAACAAACACAAACCAGTGGGCAACGCTGACGCTTGCAGATCCAGTTGCTCTACCACCGCGAGCGCCTGTTGTTGCATCGCCAACTGTATTTCACGTCGTTCATGATTAATTTCGTCGAGCCGTGCGGCGAGTTTGCGCGCCACTTCCGCATCGTCGGTCAACAGGCACTCGATGCCAACCGACATATCGTCCAGTCGACCGGCGGCATTGATCCGGGGCGCGACAAAAAACCCGAGATCGTTTGATACCAGCGTTCGATTCTCCCTTTTGCCTTCCACCAGCAAGGCACGAATACCGGCAACACAGTGGCCGTGATTAATTCGCGCGAGCCCTTGTGCCACCAAACGACGATTGTTTTCATCCAGCGGCACCAGGTCGGCGACGGTACCCAGCGCCACCAGGTCCAGCCATTGCGCAAGACTGGGTTCCGCTATCGACTGTTGTTCAAACCAGTTCTGTTCGCGCAAGTACTTGCGCAGTGCCAGCAACACATAAAAGGTCACACCAACACCGGCCAATGCTTTGCAGTGCGATGTATCGCCGGGCTGATTGGGATTCACAATCGCATCCGCCGCAGGCAGTTCGTTACCGGGCAAATGATGGTCGGTGACCAACACCTTGATGCCTCGTGCTCGGGCTGTGTCGACACCGACGATGCTGGAGATACCGTTGTCCACAGTGACAATCAGGTCCGGCGAATGGCAAACCGCTTCTTCCACGATTGCGGGTGTCAGCCCATAACCATGAATCGCACGGTCTGGCACCAGGTAATGAACGTGCGCCGCACCCATTGCCTTCAGGGCACGCACAGCGAGGGCGCAACTGGTTGCCCCATCGGCATCAAAATCGGCGACGATCAAAATACGCCTGTCGTTCATGATGGTCTCGGCCAGCAGCTGCGCGGCCTCTTTTATGCCAAGCAAACTATCAGGATTGTGTAAACGCTCGAGCGAGCGATCCAGCGCACCTTCGCCGGAAACCTTGCGCGCCTGATACACACGTTTGAGGACAGGGTGCATTTCCTGCGGCAGATCGTCGACCGACACATCGAGTATTCTGCGTTGTATCGATATCTTGCCCGCCATCAGGTGCGCCCCAATGAGCTTATGCGCGCCCGCCGGCGCCACCAGCGGCCAAGACCGTTGGCATCCGCCCTAAAACTAATGCCGCCATCAAGCACAATGGTTAAACCGCTAAGTTCTTTCGTGCGCAGAGCATTAATAAGAGGTTCGATCCATTGCTCATCAAACGTATCGACAAAATCCTGCAGCGCTTCAGCCTGCCCACCGAGTCTCGCCAGGCTAGCTTGATCAAGCATCACCAGATGTTTGCCCGCCTCGGCCTCACGCAGCCAGTTTTCTCCGCTGGCCGGTCTGCCAGAAAGCGCAACCTCTGACAGGCGCGCCAGGGCCGTGCCCACCGCGTCCTGGCCCCAGTATTTGACCCAGTTGTTTTCCTTCAATGTCGGCAGTCGCCCGCCGCCCCAGAGCCACAGGCCGTTTATTGCTGGCAATCCTTTCGCCTCGCGCTCGACGTTAACCGCAGAGGTGTGCAACATAATCTGTAATTCATTGAGTACCGTGTGCCACTGCTTGCCTTCTTTCCCGGTCGGTAGCGCGGGGCTAATATCGCGACCGGCGACGTTTGCAACCGGCGTGGTCTGCATATCCGGCACCTCTACCAGTTGTAGATACCAGCGATCTGGCCGCGGTGCCTTCAACACCCAGCCGTCGGCAAGGAATACATCAAGAATTTCCACTACCAGTTGGTCGGCTTCCTCCTGACTGATCACCAAGCCGTCACCCCCACTCAGAATCAGGCTATCCCCATGCGGGGCAAGGTGAACCGGATCTGCGCGTATCCACCAGGCATTATCAACCACACCCATATCAAGAACCCGGGTAACCGCGGCCACCGGCACATCCTGACCGGGTTTAATTTCGACACCAAATGACTGAAACAGGCTGGCTTCGACACTATCCAACGGGTCCACCGACTTGTCAGCCCTTCCCAGCAGCCATTCCAGGCGCTGTAAATTGCCGTTGAACTGTTTGTCCGCGGCAGCATATGCCAAGCCTGGCACGACCAGTGTCAGGTGGCGATCTTGGGACAAAGCTATTGCTGGCTCGGGCATACTGGGCATCGATACTTGCCTTTCTCGGTCCAGCGCGCAAGTATAAATATCGATTCAAACCGGTATCAGCGAGGCTGAGATGGTACTTAATATAAGGCAAAGCAAGCTGAGGAAGCGGATTTAAGGTTGATCAAGCCATTACAAAACCGGAAGCTTGCATAATCGGGTAGCCGAAAGTCTCCAGACCCGGGCCCCGCGCCACCCGGCAACAAGGCAGAATGAACAGAAGACTGGTGTAGAACAATAGAACCGTTAGTATGGTTTTTCTTTTCTCGGTGTCTCTGTAGCAGACGTTATAAATCCAGCAGTAAAATTATGCGCTATTTCTTATTAACATTCTTGATTCTCCTTTTACTGGGTTGTGTACCCGGTTCAGACAACCCTCTTACGGATCCCGACAAAGAAAAAATTGACTTATCACTATTGGGAACCTGGTACTGGAAAGACGAGAATGAATCCGGATACATCCACATTGGACTGGATGAAAAAACAAAGCTGCTGCGAATAATAATGTCGGAATTCAACAAGGATGGAAACCTGAAATCGTCAGAGCTTTATGGTCACACATCATCACTGCAAGGGAATAACTATTTGAATCTTAGGTGGGTGCGCCAGGAACAAGCCGAAAATGCCGGATACCTGTTTATAAAATACACAGTGGGTCCGGACTCACTTGGTATCGCATTGATGAATAACGGAATGGTCAAAGAAGCAATAAAAGCAGGGTCCCTCAAAGGCAAAATAAATGAGGGTCGCTGGTCTTCGTCGGCTTATATAACGGAAGACCAGAGTAAATTGAGAAAATTCGTGCTCCGTAACGACAAAGAGCTGTTTCCAGAAATGAAATATTTGCCAAGATTGAAACTGCCGAACCAGCAAGGCAAGATGCACAAGAAGATTGGCGGGGAACAACAGAACCGATAGAAGGAGAGTTTGGTGAATGTTGATGGTGGGCGGTGCCCACCCTACCTGGCTACCATCAAATTATCACGGTGATGAGCAAGGTCGTTAAAGACGCAGCGTACGATTGACCTCCGTCAGCGTGATCATCAGCGTCATGTGGTTTACCGGAGATTCGTGAAAACCACAATTCACATAAAAGTCGTGCGCATCGTCCGAGATCGCGTGTACCAGTAACG
>BTQO01000134.1:0-4229 GCA_036985915.1 Gammaproteobacteria bacterium
GCAAAACGCCTTGCTCACGCAGCGTGGCGAGTGCCGATTCAATCAGTTCCCTGATGTGTGGTTTCACGAAAAACCTAATCTATCCGGATCATAAGCGCGCACCATTTTACCCATGCCGGTATATCTGAGTCAGCATTGCGGCCTTAAGTTTCTTTTAATGATGCGAGTATGAACAGCACACCGGCTGCGGCCAGTGGCAAAAAAACCGGCAGTGATACATGCTCAAGACCATACAACAGCGCGATACCAATGAAGATACCTGCGCCGCCCAGTGACAATGAACTCCGGCGGCTGCTTAAACGCACTTCCTCGCGCAGCTGATCCAACTCCGGGTTGCGCCAGCGAACTTCCAGACTGCCATTGGAGGCCTGATGCAAGACCTCATGCGCCAGTGTTGGCAGTTCATACAGACGCTCCGCCCAATGCGGCATTTCGCTTGCCACGCCACGAAAAAATGCGCGCGCGCCGGTCTGTTCGCTCATCCATCGTTCCATAAACGGCTTGGCCGTGGCCCAAAGATCAAGCTCCGGGTACAAATCGCGGCCCAGTCCCTCGATATTAAGTAACGTCTTTTGCAGCAACATCAGTTGGGGTTGTATTTCCATATCGAAACGACGCGCAGTCTGAAACAACCTGAGCAATAACTGTCCAAAGGATATTTCGCTTAACGGCCGTTCGAATATCGGCTCACACACAGTGCGGATGGCCGATTCAAACTCTTCTACGCGCGTTTTACGCGGCACCCAGCCCGACTCGACATGCAACATAGCCACACGGTGGTAATCGCGGCGGAAAAAAGCCAAAAAGTTTTCCGCCAGGTACCGCTTGTCGTCTGGCGACAAGGTGCCCATGATACCGAAATCCACTGCTATATACGTTGGCTTGTCCGGATTTTCGACCGAGACAAAGATATTGCCCGGATGCATATCGGCATGAAAAAAATTGTCGCGGAACACCTGAGTAAAAAAGATTTCCACGCCACGTTCGGACAATGCCTTGAAATCGACCCCGGCTTTTTTAAGTGCGTCTATATCGCTGATCTGGATCGCGTAAATGCGTTCCATAACCATCACATCGCGCCGCGTGTAGGGCCAGTGTACCTCCGGCACATATAAAAGATCCGTACTTTCAAAGTTGCGCCTTAATTGCGAAGCGTTGGCGGCCTCACGTTGAAGATCAAGTTCGTCATACAGGATCCTTTCAAACTCATCGACCACTTCAAGCGGTCTTAGGCGATGTCCTTCCGTCCAGTATCGATTAACCAGGCCTGCGATCAATTTCAGTACATCGATATCTCGTGCAATCTGTTTCGCAACTCCGGGGCGGAGTACCTTGACGATGACTTCCTGACCATTGTGCAAACGCGCGGCATGGACCTGCGCAATGGAGGCCGATGCCAAGGGTTGCTCGGAAAACTCGGCGAACAATTCAGTAACCGGTTGTTTGAGTAGCTTCTCGATGTTGTCGCGTGCAATACTGCCCGGAAAAGGGGGCACACTGTCCTGCAACTTGGCCAGCTCTTTGCTGATATCGGGCGCCAAGAGATCGCGCCGCGTTGAAAGCATCTGCCCAAACTTGACAAAGATCGGGCCCAAGTCTTCGAGGGTTTTGCGAATACGTACACCCCGTGGCGCCAGTTCTCCGCGTACCCAGTACCAGGGCGCCAGGTATAAGAGGATGCGTAGCGGCCTGAGCAGGTGCGCAGCCAGAATAAACTCATCCAGGCCATGCCGAACCAGTACCACATGAATCTGGACCAGCCGAATCAACCGCCGGATGTGCTTCACGATTCCGGCTCCACATGCCTTGCTTCAAGACGCACAACCCGTGCCGCCAACCGCTCAACCCGGCTTCTGAGATCATCCACCGCTGTTAGAAATACCTCCACCTCATCGCGTTCAGGCAACCAGTTTTTCTCCACCTTCAAATACTCGGCCAGGTCCTCGCTGAAGGCTGCACGTGAATGCCTCGCGTGCACCCCGGTTGCACGAACGAATTTGCCGATCTGGTGGGCCAGAACATCGCCGGTAATTACCGATAACTGTTCCTCCCAATCAATATCGGCTTCGGTTAGCATCGACTGAAATGCTTGAGCCAGATGGGTATCACCCGATACGGTAAAATCCTCCGGGTCAGGCCGTCCGGCGAACTTGACCGACAACCGCAACAATGCGCCAGGTGTTGTCGTGATTCGTGTATCCGGCTGCTCATCCAGACTATCCAGTACCGTCACACCGCTATCGGTAAAAACAAAAAATAACAATACATCGATCGGTTTCAGATGCAATGCCAGTACCCGGCCGGATAAAAGCGACAACTGCCGGTGTGATTCAGGATCTAATGACAGGTAACGGTTCAGCGCACTCTCAATGCCGGCCACGATAACGCCTGGCGGTGTGCACGCACTCATTGCTTAAAGCCCCGGTGCACAGCCACGATACCGCCCGCGAGATTAAAAAACTGGCAGCGCACAAAGCCCGCCTGCACCATCATTGCCTTTAGCGTTTGCTGGTCCGGATGTTTACGAATTGATTCTGCCAGGTATCGATAACTGTCCTCATCCCTGGCAATCAACTTACCCATAAGCGGCAATACCTTGAATGAATAAGCGTCATATAAGGGTTCGAGTGCACGGATAACGGGCCTGGAAAACTCCAGGATCACGAGCCGTCCGCCGGGTTTGAGCGCCCGGACCATCGCGCTTAAGGCGGTATCCTTATCCGTTACGTTGCGCAGTCCGAATCCGATCGTAATGCAATCAAACTGGTTATCGGGAAACGGCAGGCGCTCAGCATCAGCCTGAACATAATGCACGTTGCCTGTGATCCCGGCATCCAGCAAACGGTCGCGCCCGCGACTTAGCATCGCAGCATTGATATCTGCCAGAACAACTTTGCCCTCTGTCCCCACAACGCGGGCTGCCAACCTGGCAAGATCGCCCGTACCGCCCGCCAGGTCAAGTACCCGTTGGCCTGCCTTGAGTTGACATAACTCAATGGCGATATGTTTCCACAACCGGTGCAGACCAAACGACATCAAGTCGTTCATTAAGTCGTAACGTTGTGCAACCGATGCAAACACATCCGCGACACGTCCGGCCTTGTCAGCGACCGGTATTTCTTCGTAACCGAAGTGCGTAGTTTGTGTTGTATGCTCGTCGCTGGTCATGGGTTATTCATTGTGACTGGACGTTACAAGGCCGTGTTGACGCTTAGTCTGCCTTGCGTTCGTGGCCTGCGGCTTTTAAGCGCTTTAAGTAATCGGCCCAGTTTCGCTCCTGGTTTTTTCCAAGTTCGTACAGCCAGTCCCAGGAATAAATACCGGTATTGTGCTCATCATCAAAATGCAAAACCACGGCGTAATTACCGACAGGTTCAATCTTGTCAATTCTGACGTTTTCCTTACCGACCTGAAGAGTTTCCTGCCCGTAACCATGTCCCTGCACTTCGGCGGAAGGCGAAAAACAGCGCAGGTATTCAGCGTTCATAGAAAACTTTTCGCCATCTTCATATACAACATCAAGTACGCGTCTTTCGCTATGATAGTTGATCTCTAAAGGTTTCATGCTGATCTCCAGCTAATGTGACTGACAAGATATGTCTGCGCTTAAAGAATATAGCGGCTCAGATCCTCATCCTCGGCAAATTCCTTTAAGTGCTCTTCGACATACCCATCGTCAACATTAATGCTTTGCCCTGACTGCTCGGCCGCGATAAAGGAAATCTCTTCCATTAAACGCTCCATCACGGTATGTAAACGTCGTGCGCCGATATTCTCTGTGCGCTCATTGACCATGTTTGCAAATTCTGCAATACGGCGCACACCTGCCTTGGAAAACGCAAGGCTGACACCCTCGGTACCCAGTAACGCTGAATACTGTTCGGTCAATGAAGCATCCGGTTCAGTCAGGATGCGTACAAACTCTTCAACACCCAGCGAATTCAGTTCAACCCGGATCGGCAGACGGCCCTGTAACTCCGGAATCAGATCAGAAGGCTTGGACAGATGAAATGCACCGGAGCAGATAAACAGAACATGATCGGTGCGCACCATGCCGTATTTGGTATTCACCGTACAACCTTCCACCAATGGCAATAAATCACGCTGCACACCTTCGCGTGATACATCGGGACCACCGTAGTCGCCACGCCTGACCACTTTGTCCAGCTCATCGATGAACACAATCCCGTTTTGCTCCACCTGGTTGAGCGCGTGTAATTTAATTTCGT
>BTQO01000135.1:0-4184 GCA_036985915.1 Gammaproteobacteria bacterium
AATCCACCCTGACTGACTTGCTGCTCGATACGCGCCTGCTCCTGCTCTAAAGACTCTATAAGACCGGGTAGCGTAGCGAGTTCGCGGTTTTCCTGGTAGCTTAATTTCTGATTCTTGCTGGCTTTCTTGCTAACGCCCGGTGCGGATTTACTTTTGCCGGCTTGATCCGGCATGTGCGTCTTTAATGCCACAGGCGTTCTTCTTTGTCTAAGCCAGTCATCATAACCGCCAACATACTCACCAACGTGACCATCACCTTCAAAGACCAACGTGCTGGTCACTACATTATCCAGAAACACACGGTCATGGCTAACCAGTAACAAGGTGCCATCATACTCAGACAGCAAGTCTTCCAGTAGCTCAAGCGTGTCCACATCAAGATCATTGGTTGGCTCATCCATGACCAGCATATTTGCGGATTGAGTAAACATATGAGCCAGTAACAAGCGATTCCGTTCACCACCGGATAGTACTTTCACGGATGAATCGATACGTTCCGGCGGGAAAAGAAAATCCTTTAAGTAACTGATCACGTGCCGAGATCGGCCCTTTACGTTTACATAATCCCGGCCGTTGCTAATATTTTCCCGGACACTTTTCTCAAGATTCAGTTGGGCGCGCTGTTGGTCAAAATAGGCAATCTCCAGGCGTGTACCCATCACAACCTGGCCACTATCTGGATTTAATTCACTTAAAATCAATTTTAGCAAGGTACTTTTACCTGAGCCATTGGGACCTATGATTCCGATTCGATCGCCACGCATAATTCGCGTTGACAGATTACGAACAATACAGTGGTTGTTATAGCTAAAACTGACGTGTGAAAGATCAGCGACCTGTTTTCCGGATTGTTCGCCGATATCGACATCCAGGCGCGCTTTGCCTTGTTGCCCAATGCGTTCACTGCGTGCCTGTCTAAGTGCTTGTAAGGCCCTGACCCTGCCCTCATTTCGGGTTCGTCTCGCTTTTATACCTTGCCTTATCCAGGTTTCCTCATCTGCCAGTTTCTTGTCGAACTTGGCGTTGGCACGAACCTCAATCTCCAACAGCTCATCTTTCTTCTTAAGAAATCGATCATAGTCGCCAGGAAACGATATTAGACAGCCACGATCCAGTTCTATAATTCGGGTTGCGAGGTGTTTTAGAAATGCTCGGTCATGAGTTATGAATATCAGTGCGCCTTTATACGAAAGCAGATACTCTTCCAACCATGTAATCGCGGCAATATCCATATGGTTGGTTGGCTCATCAAGCAATAAAAGATCAGGTTCGCTCACCAGGGCTTGGGCCAACATCACTCGCCGCTTAATACCACCAGAACAATCCTTGATCAGTTTATCTGCCGGCAATGATAAGCGGGACAGAACTGTTTCGACTTTTTGACTGATATTCCAGCCATCTGCGACCTCAATGCGATGCTGTAAATCAGATAAAACATCAAGCGAAACTGCCTCGGCCTGGCCTATATGATGCACTGCGTTATGAAATTTCGTGAGTAGTTGTCCGGTTTCACCTAATCCCTTGGCAACCACTTCAAACACCGAATCGGTGATGCCTTCAGGTACTTCCTGTTCCAGGTGAGATATGCGCAATGTATCCATGCGCCAAATCTCTCCATCGTCCGGTTCCGAGACGCCGCTGATCACGCGGAATAAGGTAGACTTTCCAGTTCCATTTCGGCCAACCAGGCAAACACGCTCACCTGCATCGATCGAAAAATCCACGCGTGACAACAATGGGTGATGCCCGTAGGCCAAAGAGATATTGCTAAGGGTTAGCATAGCCATATATGCAATGCGTGGTTTTCCTGGCAGGCTTTTTTACATGATCACTACGCGCAGAAAATGCACTTAAATGGTGCATCCTGTCTGCTGGGATCTAAAGACTGCCAAGTTGCTGGATGCCGATTGCACAGCCAGTACACTGCCAGCGGGAACGGTTATACAGGTAGTGCAAACACTGTGTGGCGATACATACGAACGACCAGAAACCACCCGCAGCATAGCTGCGGGTTTCTTTTCAAACCAGATTTGATATCAGGCCTACTTTGGAGCTACCCGTTTTGCACTTGGACCTTTGGGTCCCTGTTCTACCTCAAACGTAACGGCCTGACCTTCAGCCAGTGTACGGAAACCTTCAGCGGCAATTTCAGAAAAGTGTACGAACACGTCTGCGCTGCCATCGTCAGGGGAAATAAATCCAAAACCCTTGGATTCGTTAAACCATTTTACTGTACCAGTTGCCATCTAAATAACCTCAAAAATGAATAAAAATAATAAGTATGTATTGCAAGCTATACGGGGCACAACAGGAGGAAGACCAATAGGGGCTTACTAGATAAAGTGCTGAATACCGTGCAATGTTGGCAAGCCTACCTGATCTTTTGCTTAAAAACCACTCTCAATACCAAATAATTTTGACTATTGTTCAGCTATATTGGGCCTGTTAGCCCAGCCAGTTTGTTTAATAGTGAGGCGGTTTCTCAGGGGCGGTTATGGCGGGCGCCAGACTCTCCAGTTCTGCCTTCATGTCATCCAGCATTGTTTTCATCTGGTCGATTTGCCGTTGTTGACGTGCGATGACATCATTGAGCGCCTGGATGGTGTCATCCTGAAATGCCACGCGTGTCTCGAGTTCAGCGAGCCGATTTTCCATTCAGTTAATCCTAAAAGCTGTTCTGTGGTGTCCTACCAATATTGTTGCCAGCAATGCACCATCCTGCGGGTTGAGGCTATGTCCCGTGCGGGTCATCCATATTTTGGCGTGCCTGCGCAAGGCCGGAATATGATTCATATCCTGGCTGAATGCTGCGACCATTTCATCACCTGCATTGAACCCATATTGTCGTATCACCGCATGGTATTGAATGGCTGGGTGAGGCTGTCGATTGATCCAGTCCAACAATCGTTTATGCTACTTTTCTTGATGCGCGCTTTCGATCACTTTCTTTCAGAAATTTTTTTCGCAGACGCAAACTATCAGGTGTTACCTCAAGCAGTTCGTCATCTTCAATAAACTCCAATGCCTGTTCCAATGTGAAGCGGATCGGTGGCGTAAGAATTGCGGCATCATCCTTACCAGATGCACGAATATTGGTCAGTTGCTTGGCCTTTATCGGATTCACAGTTAAGTCATTACCGCGTGAATGGATACCGACAATTTGACCTTCATAGACCTGGTCACCCGGATCCACCATCATCTTGCCCCGTTCTTGTAAATTAAACAGCGCATACCCCAATGCTTTGCCGGTTGCATTGGATATCAACACGCCATTGGGTCGTTTGGCAACATCGCCACCCTTTACCGGACCATAGTGATCGAACAAGTGGTAAATCAGGCCGCACCCTGAGGTGAGTGTAAGAAATTCCGTGTAAAACCCGATCAAACCACGCGCTGGAATTATATAGTCCAGACGAACCCGGCCTCGGCTATCGGGCTGCATCACTCTGAGTTCACCGCTACGCATGCCAAGTGCTTCCATCACCGCACCCTGGTGCGTTTCTTCAATATCAACCGTTAATACTTCATAGGGCTCGTTGAGTTGGCCGTCAATTTCCTTATAGATCACTTCAGGTCTTGAGACAGCCAGTTCAAAACCTTCACGACGCATGTTTTCCAATAAAATGGAGAGATGCAGCTCCCCCCTGCCTGATACCCGAAACCGGTCAGGGTCTTGGGTATCTTCCACGCGTAACGCTACATTGGCGATGAGTTCTCTTTCCAACCGCTCCCGCAACTGGCGCGAGGTCACAAATTTTCCTTCCTTGCCAGTAAAGGGCGAGGTATTGGTTTCAAAGGTCATGGTGACCGTGGGTTCATCCACACTGAGCGGTGGCAGCAATTCAGGACACGCGCTATCACACACCGTGTCTGATATTTGCAGCGCCTCAATACCAACTATTGCCACAATATCACCGGCTCTGGCTTCATCGATTTCAATGCGCTGCAATCCCAACAGGTTAAATACCTGCAAAACGCGGCCATCTCGCTGGGCATTGTCTTTTGATAACACCGTTACTTGCGTATTCGGTTTCAGCCTGCCACGGGTAATTTTGCCAATACCAATGGCGCCGACATAGCTGGAATAATCCAGAGAGGAAATCTGCATTTGAAACGGGCCATCCAGGTTTACTTTTGGAGCCGGGCACTTTTCAATGATGGTCTTAAACAGGGGCGTCATGTCA
>BTQO01000136.1:0-4168 GCA_036985915.1 Gammaproteobacteria bacterium
GTTCGGGTTCGGGTTCGGGTTCGGGTTCGGGTTCGGCGGAGGGTGCCTCCCCGGTGTCAAGATCAAAATCCAATGCTGCGGCTTGCGCTTCGGCTTCGGCTTCGGCTTCGGGTACTGGTTCAGAGGATGTTGCTTCTTCGGTGCCGAGATCAGAGTCTAACCCTGTGGCTTGGGATTCAAATTCGGGTTCAAGGCCAGACTGCAACAGGTCTGGTGCAAGATCAACGGGTTGTGCTTGTGCTGTCGCACCTTCAAATTCAAAATCCAACACACCACTATCCGCGCCCTCGTCGGTGGTCTTTGCTGCATCCGGCGATACCTCTAACCCCGCCACATCATCCTGACTGAAATCGAAATCAATATCGTGTGCATCTATCTCCGCTTCCTGGGCTGCTTCCATCATAGTCCGCGTGCTATCAACGGGTGCCTCGGTGGGTATGTATTCATCCTCTAAGGTTGCCTGCTCAGCAGTGATTTCTGTGGAACCCGTTGAAAAAAGCGCATGTTCAGGCGTCAGTTGAGCGCCCATCTCACACACGGATTGCCATTCATCAGTCACAACGCCTGCGAGTTGCTCGTGCATAACATCGGCATGCACCATAAAGGCGTCTTTGTTGCCCAATGCAAACAGGGTCTTAATCAATAAATAACGGGCTTCCAGATTCTTGGGATTATCCTTGACCGCTTTGCGCAAAACCGGTTTTGCGTTTGAGTAGTAGCCGGAATCAATATAGGACCTTGCCTCTTCCAGTTCGTCGACTGGCTCAGCCGCTTTAGCTTGTTGCTTTAAAACCAGGTGCCGAGCCTCGCTGGTTGCTTGTTCAGGCATCTGGGGTTCATGTGTGGCATATGATGCTGCTTCGAGACCAGACGGCCCGGCGGCTTCGCGTTCTGCGCGCATGCTGCGTTTGATGAGATACCAGGCAAGTGGCAGCGAAATAAGCAGGATAACGATGAATTCAACCACCAGGCGTGTTGCATCGGGCAGGAATTTTTGCACTGGTGACCCCGCTGCGGTCTCTTGATCCTCAAGCGCCTGTTTTAATGCCTCGATGCTGTCGTCTCGTTCCGCCAACTGTTTGGTCAGGTCATCAGATAATGTTTGCATCTGATCAACACGTTGCCTGATATTCTTTAGTTGCCTGGCGAGTTCCAGATGCACTGCCTGTCTTGCCTCAGCAATAATTGCCTCGGACCGGCTGTCCAATGGTGTTTCAGGTTTAATCGGCGCAGGTTTTACGTTCTGGTGCGGAAAGGCGGTAACCAACCGAAGCTTGAATGCGGGTGGTTCTGCCTGTGCATCGGTCACCACATCGATCTTTGTGTCACGCGCGGCAATTGCCGCAGGTGCCGGTTGCTGCTCACGGATTACCGATCTTGCCCTTGGTGCAACGGTTTGTGTAAAGGCCGGTGTGTTTGGAATGGTAAGACGTGCACCTGCCAGAAGCCGGCTAATATCGCCTTGCCTGAATGCATCCGGATTGGTTGTTAAAAGATCCTGCATAGCCTGATCCAGACTGATGTCATGATTGGCACGCAAGCGGCGGGTGATTGAAAAAAGGGTTTCACCCAGCTGCACAGGGCCATAGTGACGCGCAGTGCGTCGTGCCGTTACGACATCAACCGTGCCGGCTGGTAATGCCTGTACCCTCGCCTGCCCGGGTACGCTGTCGCGTACAACCACTTGACGCGTAACGGGTAAATCAAGGAGTACGACATAGTGCTTAACCAGGCTGTCGCGTACCGACTCGATACCGACGACCAGGTTGATCAACGGGTTCGTTTCAGGATGGTCTGATATAACTTGTATATAAAATGCACCGGATGGATACCGGGCAATCGTGTATTGATAATCGCGCAGATCCGATGAAAACGGCACATTCAGTTGCTCAAAAACCTCTTCATCCGGTAGAAAAGCGCGCAACTCCCCGAACCCTATGCCGGCTTCCAGTTCAAGGGGGATCTCCACGAACAGGGGCTCACCCAGCGTCGAGCGGAATTCAAGTTCGCCCAGTTCCAGGGCGAGTACTGGGCTTAGGGGAGAAACGGACCACAGCAGGCACCCGGTAATCGCCAGTCTCCTGACCGCGCGCGTGACTGAATTGACCATTGGCATGCCCATGTCGTGTCGTTCCTCAGAAGCACTTTACTCTATTTTTCATATAGTTGGCACCAGATGTTCAATTTAATTGTAGCTACCAAGCCCTATCGTACCAAACGCGCTCATGGTCTTTTACGCTGTGGATGGAGGTAACCACCTTCAAAGCTTGTTTGACCACATCGAATGTCAACCGTTGTTCACGACACGCGTTGTACCGTTAACAGAAGAATTTCTGGACTGTGGATTGATCTTAAAAACATTTAATGGAGAACACCATGACCGTAATACCAAGACAATCACTGCTCGGCCTGTGCGCGGGCACCTTGCTGATTGCTAGCAGTGTGAATGCCGTTATGGCAGATGAAAACGCCGCTGAGGCAACCACACGCACCGATGATGCGCAAGCAACGACAGACGATCAGCATCGCCCTGCGCATAAACTGCACCGCCAATTACGTGACCGTGCCGATCGCAACGATGATGGTCAGTTAGGTCCGAAAGAACGGCACCGGGCACATGACAGTCGCGATCGCCGTGTAGACCGTCTTGACCACAATGACGATAGCCGGCTGGGACCCAAGGAACGGCACCGGGCACATGACAGTCGCGATCGTCGTGTGGACCGTCTTGACCGCAATGATGATGGCCGGTTAGGTCCGAAAGAACGGCACCGGGCGCGTGACAGTCGCGATCGTCGTGTGGACCGTCTTGACCGCAATGACGACGGACGGTTAGGTCCGAAAGAACGGCACCGGGCGCGTGACAGTCGCGATCGTCCTGTGGACCGTCTTGACCGCAATGACGACGGACGGTTGGGCCCGCGTGAGCGACGCCGCGCGCGCAAGGTCAATAACAACAGACACCCGGATTATGGCCAATCAGCATCTCGCCCTAGGCAGAATCAACCCAGGCGCGGCGGATCACATCGAAAACGTAACTGAAGAGCCGATACCCCACATCCCCCCTTGCGCGCAAAACGCGTGCACTAAGGCCCCGTACGGGGCCTTTCTTTTTGGTGTTGCTGGTTTGATACAATGAGTGGTTCAACAAGGCCCCGATAGCTCAGTCGGATAGAGCGTCCCCCTCCTAAGGGGAAGGCCGGGGGTTCGAATCCTCCTCGGGGCGCCAATCATATATGTAAGTGGGCACTGTAGTAGCAAGATTTTCCTGGAAACCACCTGAAAGGTTCAACAAGGATGATCTGAAACGTGGTTTTGAATACACCTTACATTAGAATTTTACGTTATCTAACTCCTGCTTCGTATTGATGTTTGTGAAACACTCACCTTGCTTTGAGTAATCAACAAGTACCGGGTCTTGTTTCAACATCCAGTATTCTAGCGCGCGGTTACCTGCCTTTAATTCATCATTAATGCTGGCGATTAATCCAACATCCAGTAAATTGTATAACGGCTGTATTCGCTGACCATCGTACACACAGGCTGCACGGGGTTCCCGGTTAGCTGATTCCGCCCATAAGCGTTGCAACAAATCCAAAGGCAGTTTAGGCCCGTCACAGGGTACGCATAGTATGTATCTCGTTTGTGCCACCTGCATTGCACTCAGGATGCCGGCCAGTGGTCCTAAGTATCCAGGAATGCTGTCAGAAATAACCGGATATCCGAAAGCCTTATAGCGGGCTATATTCCGGTTCGCCACGATCAGTATCTTGCCTGCTTGTCTGCTCAGCCTGTCGAGCGTCCAGCTAATAAGTGGTTTACCTGCCCACTCCATCAGGCCTTTGTCTTCCCCTGCCATACGCCTGCCCCGGCCGCCGGACAGAATAACGCCGGTTACTTCATTTCTGGATTCAGATAATGTCAGACCGGCCATGAATCGCCAATGCAAGTCACAAGATCACAAAGACCAGCAAAACAAGATTCATGATGAGCAAGATAAACGCGATCCAGCGCCAGAATCCTGCTGGATTACGCTCCAGTAACAGCGCTGACCCGGTGTTTATATAACGCGGGTTCGGGTGTGTAAGGTCGTAGATAAATTCCGGAATATCACCCTGCCTCTTTACCGGATCAACGCTCAAGGCACGCATGATTGCGCCTTTAATCC
>BTQO01000137.1:0-4077 GCA_036985915.1 Gammaproteobacteria bacterium
CGCAGTCTTGTGGCCGGGCGGAATACAGGCCTCGGCCATGCTTGCGTGTTGATTGCTATGTACGTCGGGATTCATCAACTCCCGAATCACGGAACCGTCTTTGTTGACATATGGCGGAATCGACGCATAGGTGTTCATCAAGCCCATCGTTATTCCTGAGTGTCTGATCGGTTATAACGGTATACAGGAGATCAGGTTAAACATCCTGGTAGAGTTTTTTACCGCGCTTGTTGAATTCCTCAGCCTTGCCGGTCAAACCATCTTCGAGTGCTGCCGAATCTGACAGGCCTTTTTTTCTGGCGTACTCGCGCACGTCCTGAGTAATTTTCATGGAACAAAAATGCGGACCGCACATGGAACAAAAATGCGCAACCTTGTGTGCTTCCCTGGGCATGGTCTCATCGTGATACTCACGCGCGCGATCCGGATCCAGCGACAGATTGAATTGGTCTTCCCAACGGAATTCAAAACGCGCCTTGGACAAGGCATTATCGCGCACCTGTGCACCTGGATGCCCCTTGGCGAGATCCGCCGCGTGGGCTGCAATCTTGTAGGCGATAATACCGTCTCTGACATCCTCCCGGTTGGGCAACCCGAGGTGTTCCTTGGGCGTTACGTAACACAACATCGCTGTGCCGTACCATCCGATTTGTGCGGCACCGATAGCCGATGTGATGTGATCATAGGCCGGCGCAATATCGGTGGTCAGTGGGCCCAGCGTATAAAACGGTGCCTCAAAACATGCCTTTAGTTCCTTTTCCATGTTTTCCCTGATCATCTGCATGGGCACATGGCCGGGCCCTTCGATCATCACCTGGCAGTCATGTTGCCAGGCAATTTTAGTAAGTGCGCCCAGGGTTTTAAGCTCTGCGAACTGTGCTTCATCGTTGGCATCGGCAATGGAACCCGGTCTTAAGCCATCGCCCAATGAAAATGACACATCGTAGGCCTTCATGATGCCGCAGATATCCTCGAAGTGTTCATACAGGAAACTTTCCCGATGATGCGCCAGACACCACTTGGCCATGATAGAACCACCGCGCGATACGATGCCGGTCATGCGGTTGGCGGTCAACGGAATATAAGCTAAACGAACGCCGGCATGAATGGTAAAATAATCCACGCCCTGTTCCGCCTGTTCGATCAATGTATCGCGGAAAATCTCCCAGGTCAGTTCTTCTGCCTTGCCATCGACCTTCTCCAATGCCTGGTATATCGGTACGGTGCCAATCGGCATGGGTGCGTTACGAATAATCCACTCACGGGTTTCATGAATATTGCTGCCCGTGGATAAGTCCATCAGCGTGTCACCACCCCAGCGCGCCGACCAAACCATTTTTCCAACCTCTTCTTCAATCGACGAGGTCACCGCTGAATTACCGATGTTGGTGTTGATCTTGATCAGGAAATGCCGGCCGATAATGGTTGGCTCAAGCTCGGGGTGATTGATATTGGCCGGAATAATGGCGCGGCCTAATGCGAGCTCATTACGCACAAAATCGGGCGTGATCTCATCCGGGATCGATGCGCCAAAACGCAACCCCGGATGTTGCTTCAGAATCCCGGCGGCTTCATACGACTCACGCAGGGTATCTAGCCGCATGGATTCCCGGATGGCGACGTATTCCATCTCCGGTGTAATGATGCCGCGCCTGGCATAATGCATTTGTGTCACATTGCCACCGTTTCTGGCACGACGGGGTTTTTGAATATATTCAAAACGCAAATGGGACAGCGATTGGTCGCCATAACGCGACCGGGCATAGGCCGAACTGGGCTCATCCAGTTGCTCGGTATCAGCGCGTTCGGTAATCCATGCATCGCGCAATGCCGGGAGCCCCTTTAGCAAGTCAATCTCAACCTCAGGATCGGTATAGGGGCCTGATGTATCGAACACGGTAACCGGTGGGTTACTTTCAGTACCGGTTGCTATACGCGTGCCGGTCTGGCTGATCTCACGCATCGGCACCTTAATGTCCGTGCGCGAGCCGGTCACATAGATTTTGCGTGAGTTAGGGTATGGAGACTGCACTTCGCCGGACAGGCGGGCCGTCTTTTGAATGAAATCCTCGGGTATGGCGCTCATTGTGCTGCCTCAATTTTCCAAGGGGAGGGAGCGCCGGACTGGTGGTCACCCATTCAAGCCTTCCCTCCGCCAGTACAACCTGGATCAGGTTCCAAGGGACTCTCTCAGCCTCAATCAGGCACCCCCGGCTTTAACTGCATGTGCTTGAATTATTGCATGACGGGTGAAATTAGCAAGGATCAAGCCTTTGTATAACACGCACAAGCTATGGTGATACACCCAAGCTTTCTGGGCCAGCCACATGGGCCATGTATGATTTAATCCCTGCGGAAAAACTGTTCGAGCGTGCCGGACGATTACAGGATCGCGCCAGGCAACTTCAGGATTCAGGCAAACAACGGGTAACGGTGGCCCGCAGGCGATCATCGTTGCCATCCCGGTCATGATTTATTGCTGATCGTTGTCTTTTGGTCAAGCATATATGACACGCGCTAGCGCTTTAATGCCTTCTCCAGCTGCCTGCAGACAGTTTTTAAAATCTCTACGCGGGCAAACTTCTTGTCATTACCGGGAATGATGAACCACGGCGCATATGGCGTGCTGGAACGCTCAATCATCTCGTTGACCGCTTCGTTATAGTCGTCCCGTTTTTCGCGATTACGCCAGTCTTCTTCGGTGATCTTGTGCTTTTTATGCGCCAAGCGGCCACGTTCCTCGAACCGGCGCAACTGCTCATCCGGACTGATACTCAGCCAGAACTTCGCGACCACGATCCCGCTATCGGCCAGTTGTTCTTCAAACGCGTTGATCTCACCAAACGCGCGCTGCCATTCATGGACTTGCGCAAACTTTTCCACCCGCTCCACCAACACACGGCCATACCAGGAACGGTCATACATGGTGACATAGCCGGCACGGGGTATATGGCGCCAAAAACGCCACAGGTAATGTTGTGCGCGTTCTTCATCGGTGGGTGCTGCAATAGGTATCACATGGCACAACCTTGCATCCATGGCCGCTGTGAGTCTTCGGATGGCGCCCCCTTTACCGCCTGCATCCGAACCTTCAAAAATCAGTACCGTTGATCGTTTCTTATCCCAGGCCGCCCAGTGCAGTTCAGCCAGGCGGGCCTGATAGTTTTTCAGCCGCTTATCGTACTGCGCCTCGGTCAGTGACTGGGAAAGATCGCAGGATGCCAGGTGGTCCCGGTAGCTGGAACTGGCGGCCGGGTGAGCGGTTTTACGTTTCTTTAGCGCCGGGGCCTTCTTTTTCCCAAGCCGTTTGGTCAATGATTCTAAAAGGATGCGCCCCACGGTGAGATCACGATGACGCCGGTCGGTCGCATCGACAATATGCCAGGGGTTTTGCACCGTATCCGTCGTCCTGAGCGCCTTGTTGGTCACGGCTTCAAACGGATCATAGAGCTTGGAGAGCTTTTTCTCCCACGGTGTGATCCGGTATCCCTTTTTGGCCTTGCGCTTGATTCGCGAAGCTTGTTCCTGCTTCGAAATATGAAACCAGAATTTCACAATCAATGCGCCATCATTGGCTAACATGTGTTCAAAATCATTGATCTTGGCAAGTTCTGCTGAAAATGACTGCTTACCGAGCTTGCCCGATGCACTGCGGATAATCGGTATGGTATACCAGGAACCGAAAAAGACCCCAATCCTGGCCTTGCCCGGCATGGCACGCCAAAATCGCCAATAGGCCGGTCGTTCACGCTCCTCATCGCTTTCGTCCCAGAAGGCGGAAACTGAGACCCCGCGGGCATCCAGCCATTTATTCAAACGATTGACGACCGCGCTCTTACCGGCGGCCTCGACCCCGGAAACGATCAGGATGACCGGAAAATCGGCCGCCATCAGCTTGCGCTGGACGGCCAGCAAGTCTGCATGCAGGCCGAGTTCCAGGGCATCAAATGCTTCCTTGCTGACTTTGGCTTGTTGATGTTTTTTGGCTTTGGCCATCATTTCCTCCCCGTGAGTGACTGGGTTTAGACCCCTATCGCCACTTTAGTCTTTTGGTCTTCACGATAGAACCCGAACCTT
>BTQO01000138.1:0-4070 GCA_036985915.1 Gammaproteobacteria bacterium
CTGCTGTACACTCTGTCTTCATAAGGCCGTCGTCTCCTTTGGCTATAACTTGTTGATTGCACAACTGTTATGCCATGGAACACGGCCTTATTCAATTCTGCTGGTGAGAAATGCGGGCTAGTGTCGCGGGAGGCAGGACGCCGGGAGCGACTATCATGGTAGTAGACACATCCGCATGTCCCAGTAATTCCTGCACCGTACGTATATCGTAACCGTCTTCCAATAAGTGAGTAGCAAACGAATGCCGGAAGGTGTGGCTGGTGACGCGTTTGGTGATCCGGGTTTTACGCACAGCATTACGGATTGCTTTTTGCAGGCTGGTTTCATGTATGTGGTGACGCCGTATCTTCTCTGAGCGTGGGTCTTGTGCCAGCTTCGTGGCACAAAACACATATTGCCAGCGCTAGTCGGTGGCTGCATAGCGGTATTTGCGATGCAGTGCGTTGGGTAGATACACTTCGCCAAAGCCACCGGCGATATCCTGATCATGAATCTGTTTGCGTTTTTCAAGATGCTCGGCAAGTCGCTCATTTAACGAGGTAGGTAAAGGCACAATCCGGTCTTTCTTGCCTTTAGCGTTATGAATGTGGATTTGTTCATAGGCAAAATCAATGTCCATTACCCGTAGGCGCACACATTCCATAAGGCGTAGCCCTGAGCCATACATAATGCTGACCATAAGAGAATGGGTACCCTTCATTGTATCCAGCAGGCCCCGCACTTCCTGTCGGCTTAATACAGTCGGCAGGCGTTTCGGTTTTTTAGCCCGAAAAAACGTGCCGATATCATCAACAGTAAGATCCAGTACATTCTTGTAAAAGAATACCAATGCGTTTAACGCCTGGCTTTGAGTACTGGCAGATACATTCCTTTTTATCACAAGCTGCTCAAGATAGGCGACAATGTGGTCACCGGTAAAGTCATGTATATCCTTATGGTAAGCCAGAAACCGGCATACCCACTGAAGGTAGATCTTTTCAGTTTGAATCGAGTAATCGCGACGCCGAATATCTGTAACAAGCCTTTCCAGCCATTGCGGGTGCATTTCCCCAACATTTTTAATCAGCGATCCGTCCCGGGATTCGGCCAACATATCAGAGACTGAGCGACCCGACTCACGGGCCAGTGTGACATGACCAGGTTCCAGCGACTGAGCCGCATCAATCCAGTGGTCCCAGTCAAAGTCATCCGCCCAATCAGCAACAAGCAGTTTGCAAAAGAGTACCTGTAGTGCACGCACCGCCTGAACAAACTGCCAATCTTCCAAAGGGCGTTGACGCCCGAGCATGTGCAAATAAGAAGAAACTTGTTCAGGGGTATGGGTAACCAGTTTCTGGTTAGAATAGTTCGAAATATACTGCTCAATACGCCGCACATACCAGCGACACTGGGCAGGCTTGATGCCCTGTTTTCCTAGTAAAATTATATATTTATCCCAAAACCGCTGAATAGCGGGCTCAGATTTAGAACCCCAGGTAGGCATAGTTCAATCTCCTTATTGTATGTACTACTTTCCTTAGTAGGGTTACGATACTAAAGGGCCATGGCTGGAATTACCAGAAAAGGGCTATGTTTTTTGAACTATACGGAATTCCGTATAACATACTGTTGAACTAAACCGCTTCGCGGTAGCTTTTCCACTCCCACCTCCTCAGCAACACCACAGACGTCCACACTTGTTTTAGACCGATGTTGGTCTTTAACAAGAGGAGCAGGACGATGACACCGTTACGTCAAAAAATGATCGATGCCATGCTGGTGAGGGGGTTTTCGGTACGGACCCAACGCAGTTATCTGGATGCGGTCTGTCAGTTAGCAAAACACACTCACTGTTCACCCGATACCCTAAAGACAGAGCAGCTACAGGATTATTTTCTCTACCTGGTCAAGCAACGGCAGTTGTCGCCGGCCAGTTGCCGTTTGTACCTGAACGGGATCCGGTTTTTGTATCTACAGGTGCTGGGTTGGAATACGTTTGATATCGAACTCCATACCCCCAAACGGGCGCAGCGGATCCCGGAATTGTTAAGCCGACAAGAGGTTGCCCGCATTCTTTGTGCCTGCCAAAACGTTAAACACCGGGTGATGCTCACCACCTGTTATGCCTGCGGACTTCGGGTCAGCGAGTTGGTGGCCTTGCAGGTCAAACAGATTGACAGTGATCGGCATGTGCTGCGTATCGAACAGGCCAAAGGCGCCAAGGATCGGCAAGTGATTTTAACCGACCCCTTGTTGTACTTATTGCGTTGGTACTGGCAGCGGTATCGGCCGGTGCAGTGGTTATTTTACGGGCGCGACCTCAATCACGGCTTGAGCATCACCAGCGCGCAAAAGGTGTTTAAACGAAGCAAGCAACGTGCTGGCATTAACAAAGTCGGCGGCATCCATAGTCTGCGCCACGCCTATGCAACCCACCAACTCGAAGCCGGTATGCCGGTGTATCAGCTGCAACGGTTGTTGGGCCACAACAACTTGCAATCAACAATGCGCTATGTGCATTGGGTGCCGAAGGTTCAACCAGGCGTTGGCGTGGATTTATTGGCCGGGTTGGATTTACTGGACGGCTTGGAGGTGCGTCATGACTGAGCAAGCCTGTATGCAAACCGTGTTATCCCACTATCTGGAATCGTATAAACATCATCATCGATTGAGTCCGGCGCAGGGAAAAGTCTGTCATCGCATTAGTGTGTGCCGCACCGAAGCGCTGGGTGGACAGCTTGTACATTGTGATCAGTGTGACTTTGAACAATACCGTTATCACTCCTGCCGCAATCGGCATTGCCCGAAGTGCCAGCACAACGCCTCGCAACAATGGTGCGGCCAACAACTGCAACAAGTGTTCCCGGTCAACTATTTCCATGTGGTGTTTACCCTGCCGCATGAACTCAACCCCTGGGTGCAGTGTCATCCCGAGACGCTCTATCGATGTTTGTTTCAAGCGGTTTGGAAAACCATCAAGGCCTTTGGAGAGGATCCCAAACGACTCAACGGTAAGATGGGCATGACGGCGGTGCTGCACACCTGGGGACAAAACCTGTCACAGCACGTGCACCTGCATTGTTTGATCCCAGGCGGTGCCTTGTCCGAAAACCAAAACCAATGGCATGCAGCCAAAAGTAATTACCTATTTCCGGTCAAGGCCCTGTCGAGACACTTTCGTGGTGCAATGGTCAGTGCCTTGCGATGCGCTTATCGAAATGGCGAACTGCATCGGCTGTGCAGCGACGAGATTGCGCCATGCCTGAGTCAGTTGATGCAAAAAGACTGGGTGGTCCATAGCAAAGCCTGGTTAAAAAAGGCGGACACCATCGTACGCTACCTGGGTCGCTACACACATAAGATTGCGATTAGCGATGCACGCATCAAAGGCATCCACGAAAGCCACGTCACGTTTGACTATAAAGACTACCGGGATAATAAAGACAAGCGCATGTCACTCGATGGGGAAGAATTCATTCGCCGATTTCTGTTGCACGTACTGCCCGAGGGTTTGATGCGCATCCGCCACTACGGCTTTTTATCCAACCGGACCCGCAAGCAAAAAATCGAAACCATCAGGGCCTGTTTGCAGGTCCCGGCGCAACCTACCCACATTGAAGAAACACCGGCGACAGAGATACCTCAACTATCAGACATCCTGTGTCCGTGCCCAAAATGCCGCACCGGTCATTTGCGGGTCTGTTTTGAGATACCGGCCAAACCCCGGTATGGGCGGTGATGATGCAATCGTAACGAGAACATCAACACACCCGGTAACAACAAACCCGACGGGCGCACCAGGCCTGGGATAGCGTACGGCTCCAAGCTCCAAACGTGACCCTTATCAGGTAAAACCAGACGGTTACACCGGCATGCGAGACACTAAAAGACATCAGAATAGGCTAATATTGTCATTAACGACCGCCAAAGTACTTCGACAGACCCGCCCGATTTCAATACAATCCCCATAGAGCGTGCACAGCGCGGCATAGTCCAACAAACATTTATACGCCATGCTGAACTGCGCACGGCGTATAAATGCTTAGATGTTAGCTGCAATAAAGAAGGAGTTATTGATGTTCAAGTTTCTA